>JAZRWF010000096.1:0-17655 GCA_045599565.1 Lachnospiraceae bacterium | reverse complement strand
TGAATTTGATAGGAAAATCTTATTCAAGGTTGTTTCACTGTTCAATTTTCAATTTGCTAATGTCGCACACTTCGTGTGTGACTTAGTCGTAGGCCTTTAGGGCTACGACGTTACTGAAGGTCGTTAGAGCTTCAGTTTCCTTGTTGTTAACTCTTGTGAGCCGCAACGAATGATATATTATCACGTCGTTTGCTCTTTGTCAACAACTTTTTTCATTTATTTTTTTCTACCTCTGAGCTGCTTCATAAGCGCTCATCAGCGGAACGAGTGATAATATATCACGGATATCAACTTTCGTCAACACCTTTTTAATAAAAAAATAAAGTAAATCTTCAACCGCATTTATGGCGAATTGTCTAAATTGTCTGATATTTCTATACTATATACTCTACCCTTGTTTTTTCTCAAAACCGTTGCCTTTTTTCTCCCTGAAAGCACTATAAAAGCAACCTAAACACAGATATCGATGAGTCCGTTGCCTTTCTTCTTCTAAAACACTGTTAAAAAGCAACCTAGACACAGTTTCCCTCTCCATCCGTTGCTTCCCACTTCTAAACTCATTCCCAAAAGCAACCTTTACTCAGCATTCTTCACATAACGTTGCTTTTCGCATTCACATACACTCTATAAAAGCAACCTAGACACAGTTTCCCTCTCCATCCGTTGCCACACCACACCCAAAAACACCAAAAAAGGCAACGCAGAAGCCATTTTTCGCCTTCCACGTTGCCTTTCCAACCCAAAGTTCCTGAACACCTAAGGTTCCTGAACACCAAAAGCTCCTGAACACCAAAGCTCCCAAGCCCTACACTATCGCCTGCACAGCCTCAGTGATAGTATTCACTCCTACTATCTTTATTCCAGCTGCCTTGTCCTGACCTATCGTCTTCACACAGCTAGCTGGCAGGATACACACCTCAAAGCCCAGCTTGGCAGCCTCCATCACTCTGGCTTCCGCCATGGATACGCTTCTAACCTCACCGGACAAACCTACCTCGCCAAAGCAAATCACCTTCTCTGAAATAGGCTTCTCCCTAAAGCTTGAATAAATAGCCATGACCACGCCTAAGTCAACAGCAGGCTCCGTAATCTTTATTCCGCCCGCCACATTCACGTAGGCATCATAATCACCCAGGTGTGCCCCTAAGGTCTTTTCCATAACAGCCATGAGAAGATTCACGCGATTCGTGTCCAAACCAGCAGCGGTTCTTCTAGGATTTCCAAAGAATGATTTATTACACAGCGCCTGAATTTCCACCATTATCGGTCTGGTGCCTTCCATGGAGCAGCTTACCACAGAGCCTGATGCTCCTATCGGTCTTCCTTCAAGCATAAATTCAGAAGGATTCGCTACTTCAGCCAGTCCCGACTCTCGCATTTCAAAAACGCCGATTTCATTAGTAGATCCAAAACGGTTCTTCACACCGCGAAGTATGCGGTACGATGCATGCCTGTCGCCTTCGAAATACAAAACCGTATCCACCATGTGCTCAAGCACACGCGGTCCAGCCACTGTACCCTCCTTAGTAACATGACCCACGACAAATATCGTGGTATCCGTACCCTTTGCCAGATTCAGTAAAACACCAGTAGACTCCCTAACCTGTGAAACAGAGCCAGGTGCTGAGCCTACCTCTTCATTATACATTGTTTGTATACTGTCGATTATGACCACATCTGGCTTTTCCTTTGTTACCACATTCTTAATGGCATCGAGATTCGTCTCACAAAAAAGCTTTAAACTGTCGCTAAAGCTTCCCAATCTCTGCGCCCTAAGCTTTATCTGAACTGCCGACTCCTCACCTGATACATATAGAACCTTTACATTCTTTAGTGAAAGTTCACGACACATCTGCAGCAAGAGCGTAGACTTTCCTATACCAGGATCTCCTCCCACTAAAACAAGAGAGCCCCTGACGATACCCCCGCCAAGGACCCTGTCTAATTCTGCGATTCCGGAAGAAAGTCTGTTATTTTCTTCTATAATAATCTCATCCAGACGTACAGGAGTAGCATTTGATGCTGTAGCCGCATGTGAACCACCCTTTGAGCTAACCTCTACAGGCTCCTCCACAAAAGAGTTCCATGCCTTACAGCCAGGACATTGTCCCGCCCATTTAGCAGACTCATATCCGCACTCCTGACAAAAAAAGACTAATTTTTTCTTGTTTGCCATATTAGACGCGCTTTACCTCCACTAATACAGGCTCGCCTGAGAGCTCCACTGCGAAGCTAACCTTGCCTCCAAGGTTAGACTTTACAGCTCCAGTATTATTTCCTGCCACGATTACCTGATACTCACACTCTGGCTCCAGCTCAAGGGTAATCTCGGCATCATCCTTACCCTCTACCTTAAATGATACAGAATTCTCCTTTGCATCGAAATCATTTACAGCTGTTCCAGGAACAGACTCATACACAAAAAGTCCATTTCTCTCGAGCTTTGTAATCTCAGCAAAGGTCTTCACCTTATACTCATCTATGCCGATCTTAACGCCGTCTAACTTCTGCTTAGTATCAAATGTATAATCTCCAAAACTGATAGTTCCGTTTGCCTCACCTCTGAGCAGCTCCTTAACAATAGCCATAGTAAACTCCTTCTCCTTACTTTGCTTTTTCAAAACTTATAGTATCGTCTTTTATAACAGCCTTCACTAAATCCCCCGATGAGACTCCTCCCATAAGAATAGCCTCGGACAATGTATCCTCCAGTGATGTCTGAATTTTTCTTCTTATCGGTCTAGCACCATACTTAGGATCATACGACTTCTCTACCAGCCATTCCTTAACCTTAGAAGGAATAGAGACCTTAATATCCATCTGTGCCTTACATCTAGCGATGAAGCCAGCTGTCTGAAGCGTTACGATTTCCTTCATATCATCCTTTGAAAGTGACTTAAATACGATAGTTTCATCTATACGATTCAAGAACTCTGGCTTAAAGAGTCGCTTAACCTCTTCCATTACGCCATCCTTCATGCGCTTGTAATCAGCAGCTGCATCCTCCTTAGATGCAAAGCCCATCTTCTTAGGCTCCACGATTTCCTTCGCACCAGCATTGCTGGTCATAATGATAATCGTATTCTTAAAGTCGACTTTTCGACCTGAGGAATCTGTTATATGTCCATCATCGAGTACCTGAAGTAAGATATTAAATACATCTTCATGAGGCTTTTCTATCTCATCGAAAAGAATAACAGAATAAGGACGTCTTCTAACCCTCTCCGAAAGCTGTCCGCCCTCTTCATAGCCTACATAGCCTGGAGGTGAACCGATCATTTTAGATACCGAATGCTTCTCCATGTACTCGGTCATATCTACACGAATCATAGCATCCTCGCTGCCAAATACAGCAGCAGCCAATGCCTTTGACAGCTCGGTCTTACCTACACCAGTAGGACCTAAAAATAGGAATGAACCTATAGGTCTTCCCTGTTCCTTAAGACCTACTCGACCTCGTCTGACCGCTCTGGCCACGGCCGAAACAGCCTCATCCTGACCGATTACTCGCTTATGCAATACACCCTCGAGCTTCCTCAGCGAAGCAGCCTCCTGCTCTGTAAGTCTGGAAACAGGAATCTTCGTCATCGTAGAAACAGTCTTTGCCACAGCCTCTTCATTAAGCACCAAAGACTTCGGCGTGCGACCCCGCTTCTTCGAGCCCATTATCTTATCCAGCTTCTTCTGCGCATCTGATAAATCCTTCTTAATATCTGCAGCAAGAGACAAATCCTGCGCTATGATAGCGGCCTCTAAGGCCTGCTCTAAATCAGCCACTTCCTCTGCGAGCTCATCCACCTTTGTATCCTTGACAGCACTTAAAGCAGAAAGTCTAAGCGCCGCAGCCGCCTCGTCCATAAGATCGATAGCCTTATCTGGGAGGAAACGATCCGCTATATACCTCTGTGCCATGGCAGCGCAGGCTTTTACAGCATCATCAGTTATCACTACCTGGTGATGATCCTCGTAAAGGTGTCTTATACCAAATAATATAGCCTCAGTCTCCTCAAGCGATGGCTCATCTACTGTAACCTTTGCAAAACGTCTTTCTAATGCGGCATCCTTTTCGATATGCTTTCTGTATTCATCTATAGTGGTCGCACCGAGAATCTGTATCTCGCCGCGCGCCATAGCTGGCTTAAGAATAGCCGACGCATCTATGGCACCTTCAGCGCCACCAGCACCTATAAGTGTATGAATCTCATCTATAAATAGAATAATATTTCCAGCTGTGGTAACCTCTGAAATAACCCTCTTTATACGCTCCTCAAACTCACCGCGATACTTACTTCCTGCTACCATACCAGCCAAGTCAAGTGACAATACACGATATTTAGCCACGGAAGCAGGTACTGCACCAGATACTATACGCTGAGCCAGGCCTTCCACGATAGCAGTTTTTCCAACGCCAGGCTCACCTATAAGACAAGGATTATTCTTTCCTCGTCTGCTAAGTATCTGGATAACTCTGGTAATTTCTTTTTCTCTTCCAACGATAGGATCCAGCTGTCCATTGTAGGCTTTAGATGTAAGGTCTATCGAATACTGCTCTAAGGTCGTAGTCTTATTCTCTGAGCTGCGCTTTGAGAGGGAAGCAAAATACTCTCTGGCTGCGGCACCTTCCATTCCCATTCCGCTTATAAGTTCAGAAAGAATCTTCTGTGGGTTCACATCCAGTGAATTAATAAGTCTGGTACCAGCACAATCAGGCATGCGAAGAAGAGCCATGAGCAAATGCTCTGAGCCTATCTTTTTAACATGACAAAAATTAGCTATTTCCTGTGCATACTCATAGAGCTGTATAAGCTTAGGAGATTCTCCCTCTCTATCTGCCACAGCTGCTCCGCCCATAGTGGAAATCAGCTCATCTATAAGCTCTAAAACCACTGCCTCGGTGACGCCATTTGACAAAAGAACTCTGGCTGCTAGACTTTCATCTGTCGCTACTAAAGCAGCCAGCAAATGCTCCGTACCCACGTAAGCATGCTTTTTCTTGTGCGATATTCTGTTAGCCGCTGCTATAATGCTTCTGGCCTGAGATGTATAATCCATTCTTTACTCCAAAATCATTCTTATAAAATACATGGCATAACCCAATCCATCACAAATTGTATAGATCAGATTATGCCATGCTTAAAAATCATTAATGTCTCTCTTTTATATTAGAAATTATTAAAGTCAATTACACCATTTCCCTGAGGATTCTGTACAGGCTGTGCAGGCATACTGCCATATACGTCATTAAGACTTGGCTGACCTGGCTGCATATTAGGTGCATATCCAGCATTATTTGGATACTTAGGAGCACCTGCCATTCCAGAAATATCTATAGGTGCAAGCTCAGGATCTACATTCTGTGCTGGCTGAACTGGAGCCTGTGCGAACTGATTCTGCTGTGGATAAACACTCTGACCCTGCATGTTAGGATATACAGGAGCCTGAGCCTGTGCAGGCTGACCAAATGCTGGCTGAGCAGCTGGCTTTCTTGCATCCTCTGGGAACACATCTCCACTGCGTCTCTTCTCTGATGCCTTGTGAATCTTAGGTGAGTCTCCACTTGCAGACTGTCTCTCTGGGGCTGCTGGTCTGGCCGCTGGCTTAGCACCTGGTGCAGGAGCCCTGCGTGAAGCCTGCTTAGCATTATTCTTAGAAGCCTTAGGAGAATTTCCTCTGTTACCCTCCTTAAATACATCTCCTTCTCTAGATGAAGCGAAATTAGAAAGAAGGAGGTTTACAATGATAAACAAAAGTACAAGGATTACAACGATAAGGAAAATAATAACCTTACGAAGTGATGCAAGCTTGTCAATATATACCTCTACAGGAGCGTAATTAGAATTAATCTCCGGGGTAGCCACTGTAGATGGCACCTCTACTGTCTCGGTGATGACGGTAGGCTCTGTCATAGCAAGTGCTACTGCATCTGCCTTAGCTACACTGCCGGTAGCTGGATCATATGAGAACCAGTCTGGAAGTCCAGAAGCATCTGTTCCATAGAAATAGTAGAAGTTAGATCCAGTAAGCTGGAAAGCCTCATACTGGCTGGCACCTACCTCAAGTGTGGTAGGATTTAAAACTGAACTTGGAACATAATCAGGTGTTCCAACTAAAACGCCATTTAAATAGTTAAAAGTAGAAACTGATCCTGCAGCCTCATCGAATACATAGAATGTACCCATACCTGCTGTATTAGCAGCCGGCTTCAAATAGATAAGTACTACTCCAGCCTCATCCTTCACCTCAGAATAGGTATGTGTTCCGATGTGAACTGTATACTCCTTAAATCCATCTGGAACCTTGGTTCCATCAGTCTTCCACTTCTCTGAAGCCTTATATGGCTCACCATTCAATAAGAAATTCCCATCATTTCCATCTATGTAACCAACCACAGCCGCAAAAGATGTGGTCGAAATTCCAATACTCATAACGGCTGTCAATGCAAAGCTCAATATAGCTTTTGTAATCTTTTTCATGATACGCTTCCTTTCAAGACTCGATAATCTTACGCTATTATACGAAAAAGCTACTTAAAAATCAACAAATTTTCTATCTAACGTGAAATCTTCTTTTTAGTTCTGTCCACGATTCCTTTCCTCCTATTATCACCACTCCAAGGAATAGGAACACGGTGACTGCACAGGAAATATAGCAAAGAAGCGGCATCCAGGCGATCCCCCTAAGAGCCATCACAAATGGGAATATCGAAAGCACACTCATAGCTGCCATTATAATAATGTAACTCGCCCAGTTTCTCGAATTCACACATATCAAAACCAAAAGAGCTATATCTATGAATAGAAATACACCTGGCATAATAAATGAAAGCGCCCAGCCCTCATAGCCTATAACATACTCTACTAACACACTGTATATAACGACCGCTACAGCTGCGACAAATGTCCTCGCCCTGTAACCCATATTTTCTTTTAAGAACATGCTCAAAAAGCCCAGTCCAAACACGATAGCTCCTATAACAATTATGCTCCAGTTATATTTTAGCGTATCATGATAATCGACATAAACGCATATCGTCGAAGCCACTATTCCAAGAAAGACCAACAGTCTGAAAACCAGCTTCATGGCACGATTCTTACCATAGACATCCGGGTAGGTATTCTCTCCTTCCTCCTGTCCGATAAGAACTCCCCCGCAAAGCGGACATCTCGTGGTCTTATCTTTTATATAAACCTTACAAAAATCACACTTATTCACTGTACACCCCATTTGTTTCTATAGTAACATCCACACCGTCCAGCGCTATCTGCGAGAAAACACCTCTTTGAATAGAGGTATCCTCCCAAAGGCTGGTATAGGTATAAACCAGCGTGTCCTTAAAGCTGGCAATGGTTCCCTTTAGTTCCTGACCCTGACTCATAGAAAGATATGGTGTATACATCTTTACATAAGGCTCATACTCAGGCAGCAGATTCAGCCCTCCCACATTCGTGATGGTGGTCGTATTGGCTAAGGCGCTTCTAGTGTACACTATCTTTATAGCTATCTTTTTTAACGGCAAAGGTACAGCTCTGGCCGCTAAGTACTGCTCATTAGATACATTATAGGAAAAGATTTTCTCCAGGTTTTCTTTATTTATCTGAGACCTGAGAGAATCCTTTACAGTAGCCACCACATCAGCGAAAAATATCTCACCCTCCTTAGGGAAAAACTCAGCTGAGACCATGGCGAAAAAATTCTTGGTCGTAATGGAGTTAAAGTAAGGTCTTAAATTAACTGGAACAGCCACTCTTATAGGCTTCTTCTCACTTATCTGTGTAGGATAGTGCCTATAGGTAGCCCAGATAAAGCAGGCTATCAGATACTCATTTATAGAGCAGTCATACACCTCCTTAGCCACCTTCTTAACCTGAGCCAGCGGCATATATCCACTCACCACTCCAAAGCCGTCATATGCCAGATGCTCACCCTTTATAAGGAAGGCCTTCTTAGCCTTGTACTGATTCTTAGACTTCGTTCTATAATTAGAAACAAAGCTGTCCTCTCTGTTTAAGGAGGTCTCAGGTGAAAGATTATCCCCAAGCTTTGCCTCTATATCCGGATGCATAAGTCTTATATACTTATAGACAAGCTCTCTTAAAAAGGTCATGCCTCCCATACCATCAGCCAGGGCATGGAATACCTCTAAGTTTATTCGGTTCTTATAATAATTTACACGAAACAGATAGCTGTTGGTTTTATTTTCATGTATAAAACGGCATGGATAAGCATTCTCCTCTGTGACCTTAGGTGCAGGCTTTCCATTTTCCTCGAAATAATACCAGAACACTCCGCTTCTAAGTCTTACATTAAAGCCCGGAAAGCGCGGAACTATCCAGTTTAGGGCTTCCTGCAGCTTCGCAGGATCTATTTCTTCTGTCATGGTGACTGAAAGTCTATAGGTATTAGTAAGGGTGTCACCCGCTATAATAGGAAAGAGATTCGCTGTATTATCCAGTCTCTCCCAGTGCTTATATCTTCTACGTGCCATAAATACCTCTTATTTATAAAATAATACACAGTAGTATATCACAAAAAAGAAGGTCTAAAAAGACCTTCTGTAAAAATTCTAATATAAACACTGAACACCTATGGATTTTAGGTATTCTCTCCACTCTTCTCCCGGATCTGAATCTGTGATAATCATATCAAACTCGGATAACTCACAGATCTTTGCAAATGACCCCTCGCCGAACTTGGTAGAGTCTACAGCTAAAATCTTTACAGCCGCATTCTTTAGCATGCTTCTCTTAACCTGTGAAAAAAGCTCATTTGAATCGGTGGCACCCTTAGTGATGTCTAAAGCCTTACAGCTCACTATCGCCTTGTCGGCATTATAGTTTTCAAATGTGGACGCGGCTCCCTGACCTACTAAGGCCAAATAGTTCTCCTTTAAATGTCCGCCTGACGAGATAATCTCCCAATCACTCACATCGCTTAAATTCTCTAATATTTCTATAGAATTAGTAACTACAGAAAGCCTTTGCTTATTCTTAATAGCCTTAGCAATAGCTACACAGGTAGTACTTGGGTCGATAAAAATATGATCGCCATCATTTATAAGGTTCTTAACTATATCCGCTATATGTCTCTTCTTATCCGGATTCTTCATCGCTCTGACATGGAATGGCGAATCACTTCCATCTGTCTCGTTTAAAACAGCTCCGCCATATCCCTTTATGGCGATACCATCCCTGTCCATCTTATCTAGATCTCTTCTTATGGTCTCCTGAGAGCAGTCAAATCTCTCTGCCAGATCTGCCACCTCGACCTTGCGCTCACTCTGAAGTATCTCTAGAATTTTTCCATATCTTTCTGCTGCTAACATAAAAACCTCTTATATAATAGCATCAAATACAGCCTTATCCGGGTTCGCTATGACTGTAGAATCAAGGTACATTCCGCCGTTCTTAATAGACAGCTTTGCATTCTCAACTGCTGCTGATACAGCTGCTACCTCTCCTGTGAACATCACATAGGACTTACCGCACATGCCCTTTGCAAGTCTGATGTCAAAGAGTGTAACATCAGCAGCCTTTGCCGCATTATCTGCTGCCACTATGATAGCTGCCACATCATAGGTTTCCACGATTCCAAGAGCCTTTGGTTTATCCAGCTCCACACTACCGTAGATAGCTGGGAATATTCCCTGATGAGGTGCTCCAAGAACCATGCTGTCTATATATTCGTCTGCTCTTACATTCTTAGCTGCCTCTACAGCAGATTTAACCGCTGAGATGGAGCCTGCTATGATAGCTACGAATTTACCTGGACAAACCGTCTGTGCAAAAAGCATTTCCACACTGGCAGTCTTTACCATAATATCTGTAGCAGTCACACCTGCAGAAACTGTTTTAAATTCTATTAAACCAATAGCCTTATTCATGGTTAGTTAGCCTCTATCACAATATATTTTTCGTTTACTTCTTTTACCACACCGTCTATCGATGCATGTATATTAACTGAAAGTCCATCAGCTGCCTTTGCTATCACATCGCCGCATTTGACTAAAGAGCCGTTTGAAACATTTGGCTGTGCAGGAGCTCCGATGTGCTGTGAAAGCATTATTCTTACCTTCTTTACTTCCACCTTCACGCCTTCATCGAATGGCGCTGCCTTATCGTACGGATTCAGTCCCAGTCTGGCCATGAGCCTTCCCTCTGGGGCACGTCTGTACTCTCTTGACTCACTGACTGGCTTTGCCTCTACTGCAGGCAGCTTTAAGCCAGCCTGTCTGAGTGCACCCTTGACTGGTGCCATCATGCTTCTAGGCGCAAGCCCCTGTGGACACGAATACATCTCGCAAAGTCCACAGCTTGAGCAGAAGAAGGTGTTTACAAATGGCTTTGTATCTCTTACATCCTCATGTGATGCCGCTCTCATGAAAAGGTGTGGCTCGATAGGATGACCAAGCGCATGTCTAGGACAAAGGTCTGTACATGACTCACACTGACAGCAGCTTGCCTTTGCTCTGGCTACAGAGACAGACAGCTTAGACTGCTTTTTCATCACAAGAGTGTGATCTCTTGGCAAAACTATGATGGCATTAGTAGTCTTCGTAACCACCTCGGCAGGGTTCTTAAAGGAACCCATCATAGGTCCGCCGACCAGATATACTGGATCATTTGTCGTTATCGCTCCAGCATATTTTACGACCTCACCCAAGGTAGCACCTATAGGTGCCCAGATAGTGATAGGCTTTTCCACCTCTCCTACGATAGAAACCAGCTTCCTGCACACGCCTGCATTTGCATTTACTGCATTATAGACGTTAAACATAGTCTCCACATTGAACACGCAGACACCCTGCTCTATAGGAAGTCCGCCCGGTCTTACCACGCGCTTCGTAGCCTCGTATATAAGAACTACCTCATCACCCATAGGGTAAGCTCCAGGAAGCTTGTGCACTCGCACATTCATTCCCACATCGCCCAGGTTTGAAATAGCGTACTCTACAGCCTCTATGGTAGATTCGTACTCGGCCTTTATTCCAAGTATCGCATCTTTTACACCCAAGGTCTGTCCTACTAAAACAAAAGCTCTTACTATTTCAGTCGCATAATCGCGAAGCAGCTGTCTATGAAGTTTCAACAAAGGCTCACACTCTGCGCAGTTAAGAATGATAGTATCTGCTTTATCGCTAAGCTTTCCATAGGTTGGGAAGCCCGCTCCGCCTGCACCTACCACTCCGCTCTCACGAAGTATGGCACTTAAACTGCTAATTTCCATGAATTAGTTACCCAGCTTTCCTATGTCGTCTATGATTCCCACTATCGCCGCGTCTATAGGTGCAGCCTCCTGACCTATACCGATTCTAGCGGTAGAACCTGTGGCTACTATCACGTACTCTCCGATACCAGCGCCTATATTGTCCACTGCTACCAAAGCACCCTGACCCATCTTCTCAAGTGGTTCTACGATCATGAATTTGTTTCCGATAAGATTTTCTACCTTGCGAGTACTTACTACGCTTCCAGTAACCTTTCCAATAATCATAACGAGCTCCTAATTATTCTACTATAACTCTAACCTTGTCATCCTGGGAAATGCCGGCTGCATTTGCTTCATCAGTATCGATATGCATCTCTAAGGTGAAGGTCTTATCTACACGAATCTTTACATTCTCAAATCTGGTAGCTCTCTCATTGTCAGCTATAACAGATACCATATCTCCATCGGCTACGCCAAAGTTCTTCGCATCGTCAGGTGACATGTGAATATGTCTGGCAGCTATTATGCAGCCCTCCTTGAGGTAAATAGCACCCTTTGGACCTACTATCGCTATAGCTGCACTGCCTGCTGTATCACCAGACTGTCTGATTGGAACAGTGATTCCCAGCTTTCTGGCATCAGTCTGTGAAATCTCGACCTGAGAAGCCTTTCTTACAGGTCCAAGAATTCGTACATTCTCAATAGCGCGAAGCTTAAGTCCTACGATGGTAACACATTCAGCAGAAGCGAACTGTCCTCCCATCAAATCTTTTTTCTTGGTGAGCTGATAGCCCTCACCGAACAATATATCTACATCCTTCTGTGTCAAATGTACATGACGATTAGACACTCCCACAGGAACAGTAAGCGAATTTGAATTAGAAACTGTCGTGCTGCCCAGCATCTGGGTTACGACTTTAGTAATAAGTTCGATATCATTGTTAGTCATAATGACCTATCCTCATATAATGAAAATCTACTCAGCCACGCTGCAGCATGGCTGAGTAAGAAAAAACAGATTAACCAAGTACCTTTGGAAGGATACCCTCTACATCGGTGTGTGGACGTGGGATTACGTGGCTAGCTACGAGCTCACCAAGTCTCTCAGCGTTTGAAGCGCCAGCCTCTACTGCAGACTTAACTGCTCCTACATCTCCGCGAACCATAACGGTTACGAGACCGCTACCGATCTTCTCAGTTCCTACTAATGTTACATTAGCAGCCTTGCACATTGTATCAGCTGCCTCGATTGCTGCGGTAAGACCTCTGGTCTCTACCATTCCTAATGCTTCCTGCATTGCCATGATTTTGTCCTCCTTAAGGAATTAAATAATAATATTATTATAAACTACATTTATTTGCGAAGGTCAGTTTTACCTAAACCCTGCTTTCCATTTTTACCGTTTGAAGTCAACTGCTTTTTGTGTGAGCTGGAAACTCTAGGCTCACCAGCCATGCGCTCAGAAGGAATCTCCTCCAGCTCTATGCCTGGTCTGGCGCTTAGCTCTGACATCTCCACAGAAGCCTCACTCTCGATTTCCTCTACAGCATCCTCTGCTATAGCTTCTTCGACCTTAGCCTCTTCTACTGGAGTCTCCTCTGCTGGGTCTTCTACCACAGTCTCCTCCACTAAAGCTTCTTTAGCTGGCTCTGGCTTAGTCTCAGGCATCATAAGATCCATGACATCTGGTCTTCTTACGCCCTGACCATGCTTTGGCTTGCTGGCTGAGAGCTTTACGATTTCTCTTATGCCATCGGAAGGAGCTGCGATAACGCCGTGAGCTGCGAGCTTGTGACCATTTTCCTTGCAAATGTTTATACAAGCTTCCTCAGCTGCCTTACAGTCAGCCACATTACCTTCTACGATGATGGTAACGAGACGTCCGCCGAGCTTTCTCTCCCATGTCACAAAGCTGACAGCTGCAGCCTTGCACATAGCATCTAAGCTATCCACAGCAGCTACTACACCGCTGACTTCAACTAATGCGTACGATGTACCTGCCATAAGCTTAGTTCTTTGGGAATCCTGGAAGGATCTTCTCTACATCAGTGTGTGGACGTGGGATTACATGGCTAGCTACGAGCTCACCAAGTCTCTCTGCATTAGCAGCACCTGCCTCTACAGCTGCCTTAACTGCTCCTACATCTCCACGAACCATAACAGTTACAAGACCGCTACCGATCTTCTCGGTTCCGATAAGTGTAACCTCTGCTGCCTTTGTCATGCTATCAGCTGCCTCGATAGCTGCTGTAAGTCCTCTGGTCTCTACCATTCCAAGTGCTTCCTGTGCCATTATTTTGTCCTCCTAATTATACTAATTTGCATCAAATCCTGAGATGCTTAACATTTTAAGTGTGTCCGCTGTAGGGCGTGGAATTATGTGGCTTGTAACTACGCCTGAAATCTGCTCAGCTACTTCCTTTCCTGCCTCCACAGCCGCCCTTACTGCCTCTACAGATCCTCTCCACTTTATGGTTACAAGTAGTGGAACTGGAAGTGCATCAGCATTTGCTGGCTTATTCTTATCAAAAGGCTCTAAGGTAACGTCCGCCGCCTTGCATCCTGCATCACCTGCCATGAATGCAGCCACGAGACCGTATACCTCTAAGATACCTACTGCTCTTTCATCTGCCATAAGCGTCGCTCCTAGTCAGCCATGATAGCGATCTTAAGACCAGTCATCTCAAGATTCTTCTTAAAGCCGTCATTTATCTGTGACAGTGGATACTTATCTGAGATAAGCTCATTTATTGGAAGTCCTATAGACTTTGCAGCCTTAAGAAAATCAAATGTGGTAGCATAATCTCTTAATGTGTAAACCCATGAACCTACAGTTGTGATTTCCTTTGAGCAGATATCAAAGTGTGGGTTAATGGTAGCGTCACCGCCGTTGATGAAGAATCCAAGCTCGCAAAGTCCGCCGCCGTTTCTGATGAACTTATAGATGTTTGAATGTCCAACTGGTGAACCAGTACACTGGAATGCGAAGTCTGCAAGGTGTCCGTCCCACTTAGACATAACGCCGTTTGCCATATCCTCAGCACCATTGTAATCCTTGAAGTTTACAGTGTCTGTAGCACCAAGTCTCTTAGAGAACTCAAGTCTGCCTGCGTTACCATCTACAGCTATGATGTTGTTTACACCCATAGTCTTTAAGATAGCGATACAGATAAGACCGATAGGGCCACATCCCTGAACTACTACGCGAGAGTTGAATCTTAAGATGCCGGTAGACTTAGCACGCTCTACAGCATGGATAAGTACTGCACATGGCTCGATAAGAATTCTTGAATCCAGATCAAGGTCTGATACATTGAAGAATGTAGAGCCAAGACCGCCGCGGATTAAGATGTAATCAGAGAACCATCCGTTTGTGAGTACATCGTCATCTGGAAGAAGACCGTATACATCAGCGCCACCTACGTTCTGCTTGTTAAGGTCGAACATGGTGATGTCTGGGTTATCCTTGAAGATCATGCAGGTAACGATCTTGTCGCCTACCTTTACAGGCTTTCCTGCTGAGTCAAGCTTTACGTTCTTACCCATAGCTACGATCTCACCAGTTCCCTCGTGTCCAAGTGCTACTGGGATAAGACCAAATGGATCTCTCTTATACTCGTGTGCATCTGTTCCACAGATACCACAGCCCTCTACCTTAACAAGAAGATCATCATCTCCTACCTTAGGCATTGGGTATTCCTTTATTTCGATTTTCTCGATACCAGTTAAAACAGCTACTCTAGCCTTAGCTGGGATAACAGGTGAAGCACTGCTTGAAACAGCATTTACACCAGATCCGCCCATGCCGGCTAAAACCTGCTTAACGATCTCTTGAATCTGAGCCTCGTTCATTTTTATCTCCTCGTTTTATCTAATGCAAAGTGAATCACTCATTGTACATCTGCGTCTCTTAGTGAATGTAGCTGCTGAGGTAAGTCCCTCTCCAGTACGGCTGGCGATGGTAAATGTAGGATAGCCCTCCCCACCGAAGCCGAGTGCTGCGTAGCTTGGTCCATTCTTTACTAAGATGGCAGTGTCCATAGCTCTTGCATACTCTGTGATGCGGTCTACATTCTTAGAGTGAATATGTGCGCTGTGACGGTTTCCATGCTCAAGCCAAACTGCATCAGCTACAGCCTCGTTAAAGTCCTTCGCTCTTACTACACCAAGTATTGGCATCATGAGCTCCTCAGCGATGAGTGGATGCTCCTTAGGACCCTCGAAGGTGATACATCTGATTTCATCACCTACAGTCACACCTACCATGGCAAGAAGTGCCTTTGCGCTTCTGCCTACGCATTTGCGGTTAAGTGCACCCTTTTCAGTAAATACTGTCTTAACTAAGGCATCCTGAACCTCCTTAGAGGCAAGGTAGCAGCCCTGCTCCTCCACCATGTATTTCATGAGCTGGTCGCAGATAGCATCTACTGCTACTACTTCCTTCTCAGCGATACATGGAAGGTTATTATCAAAGGTACATCCATTTACGATGTCCTCTGCTGCCTTTTTGATATCAGCAGTCTCATCTACAAGAGCTGGAGGATTACCAGCGCCAGCGCCGATACCACGCTTTCCAGATGATAAAACTGCTGTAACTACACCAGGACCACCTGTAGCTACCAAAAGTGGAATATCCTTGTGCTTCATCATAATGTTGCTTGACTCTAATGTAGGATTAGCTACTGTGCAGGCGATATTGTCTGGACCGCCGCACTCTATAGAAGCTTCATTACAAAGATTAAGTGCAAAGATGGAAGTCTTAATAGCCTGTGGATGTGGGTTAAATACCACAGTATTTCCACCAGCCAGCATTCCCATGGTGTTGCAAAGTACTGTCTCTGAAGGATTAGTACATGGAGTGATAGCTCCGATTACACCGAAAGGTCCCATCTCTATAAGTGTGAGTCCTCTGTCTCCAGAGAAGGCTGTGGTAGTTATATCCTCAGTACCAGGAGTCTTCTCAGCTACGAGCATATGCTTTAGGATCTTGTCTCCCACATTGCCCATGCCGGTCTCTTCCACACCCATAGCAGCCAGAGTCTTTGCATTGTCCTTTATTTTCTGACGAAGACAGCTGATTATTTTCTCACGCTGATCCATTGACATGCGGGCTACTACCTTTTGAGCAGCCTTGGCAGCCTCGATAGCTTCGTTCATATCGCTAAATACGCCGTGCATGGAAGCTGTGTCAGATCCGAGATTCACGCGAGCAATAACCTCGCTGACTATTGCCTGAATCTGCTGTTCTGTCATTTTATATCTCCTAAATAAAATTACTTCATAGAAGCGATTACCTTAGCTACGATAGAAGCGATCTGAGCCTCGTCTACATTAGATGAAGCTGAAGAAGATCCGCTGAAATCGTACTGGTAACCAGGCATATTCTTGTAATCAGCATGTCCAGAGCAGTTTCCGCCGCACTTATGGCAGTTCATCTCCTCGCCGCCGTTTAAGCAGATACCAGCTGGGTGCTTTCCTGGCATACCGAACTTCTGTCTGATCTCGTAAAGCTTCTTGATGTTCTCCTTGTCGAACTCCTTTGGTCCACCGAGCATCTTTGACTTGTAAAGAAGCTCTGCATAGAACTCTACTGACTCCATCTTGTGGTAAGCGGCGAGAAGGTCTGTAGACCAACTAAGTGCTCCGTGGCTCTCAAGAAGTACTGCATCGAAGTATGGAAGATACTTCTCAAGACGATCAGGAATCTCCATGGTAGAAGGTGTGCCGTACTCAGCGATAGGAACACATCCAAGAGAGATAACTGCCTCTGGCATGATAGGCTGAGTAAGTGGGATACCTGCGATAGCAAATGCGGTAGCAAATGTAGGATGAGCATGTACAACAGATCCAACGTCTGGACGCTTCTGATATACTCTCATGTGCATCTTGATCTCTGAAGAAGGCTTGAATCCCTTGTTAGCCTGGATTACATTACCGTTCTCATCTACCTTACAGATGAACTCTGGAGTCATGAAGCCCTTAGAAACACCGGTAGGGGTGCAAAGGAACTCGTGATCGTTCAGCTTTACTGAGATGTTACCATCGTTAGCTGCTACCATGTTGCGTCCGTAGATACGCTTACCAACCTCGCATATCTGCTTTTTGATTTCTAACTCATTAACCATCGTATTATCCTCCTTATTCGATAAATGGTTATTATGTACATTCTATAACTAAGACTATTGTCTTAAGTATTCAAGTATCTCTGCCACGCCCTCTCCTTTTACAGAATTCACGTGAAAGATTTTCTTACATCCGGCTATCTCAAGCCATCTGTCTGCCTGCGCCACATTTGCATTTTCCACATCTATCTTAGTGACGATTCCTATGCACTCTCTGTTCGCCTGTGCTGTGACATTCGGTGGAAATAGAGAATATGGTTCATTGCTGGCCACCAGTATTCCCACCACGTCAGCCTCGTAGGTGTAAAGCGCTAGGGCTTTTCCAAG
>JAZRWF010000095.1:0-7522 GCA_045599565.1 Lachnospiraceae bacterium | reverse complement strand
AGCTGATATCATTTCATCCCGTGACATCGCAGGCTCTTTAAGAAAATTCTTCGTTCCATGAGCCACCTTTTTATTTACCACATTTTCTATGGCCTCGTCTGTATCTATTCCCACATCCACGGTGATAACTTCTATGTTCTCGCGTCTTGCCATGATTCCCATGCAAGATTTTTTAGCTGATATGCTCTTTGCGCAAAGAGCTGTCACTTCTTTAGTAGACTGGCTTATGCCCTCCTCCACGATGCCATTGTCACTGCAGAAAACGAGCAAACCTGCCTTATTTAAAGAAGGTCGGTCACTCCCCTGGATAGCTCCTATTCTTGAGATAAAGGTTTCAAATTTTCCCAAGCTGTCCAAAGGTTTGGCCACCTTATCCCAGGTCTTTTTTACCCTTGCCTCACACTCTTCATCTAAAGGACTTATAGAATTTTCAGCCTTTATTATCTCTAGTATGTCCATCCTTTAACCCTTTATCATAACAGGTATTCCGCAGACTACCTCTGTCACTGTATCCGCCCTATCCGCGACAAATGCGTTCACTCTCCCAAGTGCATGAATATAATCCATAGTAGACTTTTCATACTTCACTCCGTCTGAAAAAACCTCACCCGTCACGACCACCAGGTTCTCACAGGATTTCATAAGCGCCTCTAAGTCGTCTGAAAGCTTCCTCACCGCACTGTCCACCTCTAAGGCTGTTCCATCCTCTAAAAACATCTCATTTGCCAGAAGATTCGGAATATCCTCCAGTATAACGGTTGCATTTTTTCGACTGTTTATCTCAGGTATGACAGCAGCCAAATCAGATGTCTTTTCTATGGTGAGAAAGCCTTTGTCGGCTCTTAAATCTATATGGCGCTTCACCTTGGCACGCCCTTCTTCACCGTAGACTCTCATCGTCGCCAGGTATATTTTTTCCTTCTGTGGGAAGCTCATCACCACAGACTCTGCGAATGCAGACTTTCCGCTGCCGCTTCCACCGCTCACCAAATGAATCATCAGTCAGCCCCTAATCCAAGCATCTCATAAATAGCCTTCATATCCATGGAATTTCTGATTCCATCAGCCAACTTGTCATACTCTTTTTCCTTGAATGCTTTGTAATCAAATGCCTCATCATTATCAAGCTTTATACCCTTTTTTTCAGCCAGCTTCTCCACTAAGGTCTTAGCTATGTCACCTTTGTCGAAAAAGCCGTGCACATAGGTTCCAAAGACATTTTTATCATCCGCGTCAAATACCTTCGCCTGCCCATCTTCATCGCAGGTCAGACCATTGTGAATCTCATAACCCTCATACTCTTTACCTGATAAAAAGCTAAAAAATCCCTTTTGCTCAGGCGTCACACCTTTTGACTGTGTGGTGACCTTCTCGCCCTCTAATATGGTCTTTATCGGAAGAAGTGAAAGACCTGCGCTCTCGCCTTCGCCCTCCACACCCAGTGGATCTGATATACTTTCCCCCAGCATCTGAAAGCCGCCGCAAATGCCTATTACAGGCTTTTCATTTGAAAAGCGCACTATAGACGCATCCAACCCCGTCTCCTTGAGCCACTTCATATCACCTATGGTATTCTTGCTTCCGGGTATGATAAGAAGGTCTATGTCCTTTAGCTGGCGAGGAGAAGTGATATAGCTTATCGCCACATTATCCATCGTTTCAAATACGATGAAATCCGTGAAATTAGAAATTCTAGGAAGCCTTATCACACCTATAGTAATAGAAGCCTCCTTCTTGTTTGAAAATCTAGAAGTCACACTGTCCTCATCGTCTAAGGTGAGATTCATATAAGGAACCACGCCAGTCACTGGTATACCGCCCTTTTCCTCCAGCATTTCTATGCCTGGATCTAATATAGTCTTATCACCTCTGAATTTATTTATGACAAGCCCCTTTATCAGCGACAGCTCATCCTCCTCCAAAAGGAGTAGCGTTCCAAGAAGCTGCGCGAACACACCGCCTCTGTCTATGTCACCCACTAAAAGCACAGGTGCATTGAACATCTTAGCTATGCCCATGTTCACGATGTCATTCTGCTTCAGATTTATCTCAGCAGGGCTTCCTGCCCCCTCTATCACTATGATATCAGCGTGCTTTTCTAGCTCGTCAAATGCTGCCTTTATATCCGGAATCAGCTTCTTCTTATAGGCAAAATACTCCTTAGCAGGCATATTTCCTATCACCTTACCGTTTACGATTACCTGTGAGCCTATATCTGAATTTGGCTTTAAAAGAATAGGGTTCATGCACACCATAGGCTCGATTCCGCTGGCCTCAGCCTGCATGACCTGCGCGCGCCCCATCTCATAGCCATCCCTTGTAATAAAGGAATTAAGAGCCATATTCTGGCTCTTAAAGGGTGCTACTCTATACCCGTCCTGCTTGAACACACGACAAAGTCCTGCCACTATTAAACTTTTTCCAGCAGAGCTCATAGTGCCCTGCACCATCAGAACCTTTGCCATTATCTATCCTTAAACTTTTTTACTATTCCAAGAAGAACCTCGACAGCCTTATCCATGCCCTCTGCTGTTATGTGCTCATAAGGGCCGTGGAAGGCATATCCGCCTGTACCAAGATTTGGACATGGAAGTCCCATGTAAGAGAGTCTGGCACCGTCAGTACCGCCTCTTACCGGCACCTCCTTAGGTGTCATACCAGCCTCTATTATGGCTTCCTTAGCATATTCTACTAAAAACATGTGAGGCCTAATCTTAGAAATCATGTTTCTATACTGCTCCTTTATTTCTACACTCACCACATGCCCATACTTCTCATTTAGATATGAAGCGGTGCTTTCCATCAGCTTCTTTTTAGCCTCGAACTTAGCGTCATCGTGATCTCTGATAATATAATCAAGTGTAGCCCTGCATACATCGCCCGACATATCTGTAAGGTGGAAAAAACCATCTCTGCCCTCTGTATGTGCAGGGGTTTCATGTGCTGGAAGCGACTGTGCGAACTCTGTCGCGATGAGCGCAGCGTTCACCATTCTATCCTTTGCCTCACCAGGATGGATGCTCTCACCCTTTACCTCTACGTGTGCAGAGGCTGCGTTAAAGTTCTCATACTCGAGCTCATTTTCTGCTCCGCCATCCACTGTAAAAGCATACTTCGCGCCAAAGTTTTTCACATCGAAAAGGTCTGCGCCTCTTCCTATCTCCTCATCAGGAGTGAAGGCTATGCACACCTTCCCATGCTCTATATCACCTTTCATAAGACACTCTGCCAGTGTCATTATCTCAGCTACTCCAGCCTTATCATCTGCACCTAAAAGTGTGCTTCCGTCTGTGTGAATAAGGGTACGTCCCTTAAGCTCTTTTAGGTGTCCAAAGTTTCGTGCTTCAAGCTTCTTTCCTGAGCTTCCAAGCGCTACATCTGACCCATCATAGTTTTCTATTATTATAGGATTTACACCCTCCCCGCTAAAGTCTGGAGCTGTGTCCATATGCGCGACAAAGCCAATAGCTTCTTTATCTTCAAAGCCTTTGCTGGCAGGAATGGTGGCGTAAACATAGCATTTGTCGTCCACCCTTGCATTTTCTATTCCAAGACCCCTTAGCTCCTCGACCAGCTTTTTCGCTAAGTCAAACTCTCTTATGGCTGAAGGACAGCTTTCACAATCCTCATCACTGGTAGTATAAACCTTTACATAATCTAAAAGACGCTCGTAAGCTCTCATCACTATTCCTTCTTCCTTATTTCTCTAATATCGTCGAATTCAGCTTTTCTTTTTGTAACACCGTAGCCCTGGCTAATCTTATATCGAACAGGACCATCTGCTGTCTCCTCTGTGATAATCTCTCTGTCGAGCACATATCTGTCACAGATTTTCTTTCTCATGCCTATGGTGGTGGTGTATTTAAAAGCTGCCTTTACGCAGTCCATCTCCTTGTCTGCGGCTGTGATTATATTCACAAGGTAGCCTGGGCGATTCTTTTTCATGTAAACAGGTGTGTAGAATACATCCTTTGCACCTGCCTCGAAGATCATCTCCATGGCAAGGCCTAATTCCTCGCCTGTGCAGTCATCCACATTAAAGCTTAGCTCTATTATCTGGTCTGATTTTTCTGTATCCTCAAGCTCTATAATATATGCACTTACAAAGCTAGGTGAACCGTAATCTCTTGAACCAAGCCCCTTAGACTGCTTTAGAATAACGCCATCTGGTCTGGTTCTAAATTCATCCACCAGATTCTTTAAAATAGCAGCTCCGGTAGGCGTAGTAAGCTCTCCCTCTATCTTTCCAGCTCGGACAGGAAGTCCCTCTATTATCTTAGCTGTAGCAGGTGCAGGCACAGGCAAAATACCATGTGCACATTTTACAGTGCCAAAGCCTGTCGTGATAGGAGAAGCATAGACAGCATCCACCTTCAGCTCCTTTATAGCCAGCACTGCGCTCATCACATCAGCCACTGCGTCCAGACTTCCCACCTCATGAAAATGAATATCTTCTATTTCTTTTCCATGCACCTCAGCCTCAGCCTTTGCCAAGGTGTTATAGATGTCGCGCATCTTATTTTTAGCTGCTTCATCTATAGTCAAATCATCTATGATATGACCTATAGTGTGCATGGAAGTATGCTCATGATGATGGTGGTCATGGTGATGGTCATGGTGGTCGTCATGGTCGTGGCTGTGATCATGATGGTGGTCATCGTGGTCATGCTCGTGACTGTGCATGTGCCCTTCGTGCTCATGCTCATGATTATGGTGCTCCGCAAGCGCCTCGTCCTCTTCCTTTCCTGCCACTGTCACCCTCATGTGTGTCCCGGCTATTCCATAGGTTTCCTTAGTTTCCTGCGTAAAACACACTGCCTCAGGAGAATTTATGTTAAGCTTCCTCACGAACTCCTCTGAATCATCCATCAGTCCACACAGTGCTGCGCAAAGCATATCCCCTGCCATTCCAAGTGTTGCGTCAATATATAATGCTTTTTTTCCCATAGCTGCCCCCTCTTCAAGCCAAACATTGTCTAGTCCACTAGACAATAGTATATCTCTTTTTGGGGTATGCCACAAGGGTGGGCTTGAAATTACTTTTTCTATGAACATTACGTCTCGTGTGCCCAAATGCTGGCTCCTGAGACGTAGCCTTTGCTTAAAACAGCCTAGACATTACGTCTCATATGCCTAAATGTCGCCTCCCGAGACGTAGCCTTTGCTTAAAGCAGCCTAAACATTACGTCTCACATGCCTAAAAACTATCTCCTGAGACGTAGCCTTTGCTTAAAGCAGCCTAAACATTACGTCTCATATGCCTAAAAACTATCTCCTGAGACGTAGCCTTTGCTTAAAGCAGCCTAGACATTACGTCTCATATGCCTAAAAACTGCCTCCTGAGACGTAGATACCTGAAAAAAACACAAAAATAGCAGGCAAAAATGCCTGCTATTAAATATCTCGCTCGCGGAAACTGTGGGTTAACCCTGAAGTCCTCTCTGCTGGCGATCCATATCCTCTACGACGATATCATAAATCTCCCCTAATGAACGACCATACTCTAAAAGAAGCCATGGCTCATTCGTGTGGAAGTGAATTTTAATAGGGTCTCCATCACCGCCTACAGCCAGTAGGCAGTCTCCCTTGAAATGCTCTGAGATATAATCGAATACCTCATCCTCATCTAAATCCTCGAAACCATCGATTAGCATCTGTGTGTCATAACGAAACTCTAGCTCTTCCATATTCCCTCCTATACGGACTGTTATTCTTCCATGCGGCCAAGAACGATATCATATCCATCCTTACCGTAGTTAAGTGACCTGTTAACCCTGCTGATAGTAGCAGAGGATGCACCTGCCTCCGCCTCGATCTCCTGGTAGCTGTTACCCTTTTTAAGCATTCTGGCTACCTGGAACCTCTGCTTCATAGACTGCAGTTCACCCACAGTGCAAAGATCCTCGAAAAATGCATAGGCCTCTTCACGATTTTCAAGTGTAAGTATAGCATCAAAGAGACAATCCATCTCCTTAGTGCGAAGCTTATCTTCAGCTATCATAATATCATTACTCCTGCATCATGTGCCTTCTTGAGATCTGCATCAGGCCACATAGATGACTGTACCTCACCTATATGACACTTTCTAAGTAAAAGCATGCAAAGACGGCTCTGTCCAATACCTCCGCCGATGGTATATGGAAGCTCCTTGTTTAAGATGCCCTTCTGGAATGGAAGCTCTGCTCTCTCTGGGCAGCCAGCCTTGTCAAGCTGACTCTTTAAGCTGTCCTCATCCACTCTGATACCCATAGATGAAATCTCAAGTGAGATATCATTTACAGGATAATATACGATGATATCGCCATTTAAGCTCCAGTCATCATAATCTGGTGCACGTCCATCATGCTTCTGTCCATTTGGAAGAAGATCTCCTATCTTCATTAAGAAAATGGCACCATACTCCTTAGCTGCCAGGTATTCTCTCTCCTTAGCAGTCTTGTCTGGATACTTTTCTAAAAGCTCCTCTGTAGTGACAAAGGTAATCTCCTTTGGCAAAAAAGGCTTAATATAGCTGTACTCCCAAGACATATAAGTCTCAGTAGAGATAAGCACGCCATAGATTCTGGTAACGATATCCTTAAGGAAATCTACATTTCTGTCTGACTTATTTACTACTCGCTCCCAGTCCCACTGATCTACATAGATAGAGTGAATATTGTCAGTCTCCTCATCTCTTCTTATAGCATTCATGTCAGTATATAAGCCCTCTCCTGGCTCGAAGCCATATCTTCCAAGGGCAAATCTCTTCCACTTCGCAAGCGAGTGAACGACCTCTACATCCTTACCGGTCTCTAACACATCAAATGAAACAGGGCGCTCCACGCCGTTTAAGTTATCATTCAAGCCGCTGGCTGGATCTACGAACAAAGGTGCCGTAACTCTTGTAAGGTTCAGTGCTGCTGCCAGATGAAGCTGGAAATAATCTTTTACTTCCTTAATAGCTTCCTGAGTTTCTTTTAAGTTAAGAGCTGACTCGTAACCTGAAGGAATAGTAATCATTTGTCGCCTCCTATATGTCGCAATTTCCCACAGTTCTTGGGAATGGTAATACGTCTCTGATATTTCCCATACCTGTTAAGTACATTACACATCTCTCAAAGCCAAGGCCGAAGCCTGCGTGGCGTGAAGAGCCATACTTTCTAAGATCCATATAGAATCCATAATCCTCTTCGTTAAGACCACACTCAGCCATACGCTTCTTAAGAATCTCGAGGTCATCCTCACGCTGAGAACCACCGATGATCTCGCCGATACCTGGAACGAGGCAGTCCATAGCAGCTACTGTCTTTCCATCTGGATTAAGCTTTATGTAGAATGGCTTAATCTCCTTTGGATAATCTGATACGAATACAGGCTTTCCAAATATGTTCTCAGTGAGATATCTCTCGTGCTCGGTCTGATGATCGCAGCCCCAGAATACCTTGTAATCGAACTCGTCGTTGTGTTCTTTCAGAAGCTCGACCGCTTCGGTGTATGTGACGTGACCGAATTCGGACGAAAGAACGTGATTCAGACGGTCGAG
>JAZRWF010000094.1:0-27818 GCA_045599565.1 Lachnospiraceae bacterium | reverse complement strand
CACTGTCATAGATGACTACGCACATCATCCTACCGAAATAACCGCCAGCATGAAAGCAGCCAGAAACTACAAGCCAAATCGACTCATTGTAGTTTTCCAGCCTCATACCTACACTAGAACGCTTTCCTTTCTTGAAGACTTTGCCAAGGCCTTGTCACTTGCTGACATAGTGGTTCTAGCAGACATCTACCCAGCCAGAGAACCTGATATATACGGGGTTTCCTCAGAGGATATCGCTAAAGCTATGAGCAAGTACAGTGATTGTGAAGCACACTATCTAGGCTCTTTTGAGGAGTGCGAAAAATTTATTTCAAAAATTCTTTTGAACAATGACATGTTGATAACAATGGGCGCTGGAGATGTGAATCTTGTGGGAGAACACCTTTTAGCTTTATAGTTATAAACAATATCCACAGTTTAGGTCTGGAAGTTTTCCATATCAACTGTGGATATTTTACTCTGAAAAACACTATATTTATAACACTTTTCCACACTGTCAACAAACCCGCAAACCCTCTTATATACAGCGTTTCTGGGGACTCTTGCCCTTTTATTTTTTTTAAAAAGTGGTATACTACAAAGCATCCAATGAATTGAGGTTTTGAATATGGCAGACATTACCTTGCGCACAGATGCTCCAGGTGGGGTTACTTGTGTGTCTAATGCTTTTATAGATTCATATATGACAGGTGCTAATGGCGAATTCGTTAAAGTGTACCTTTATTTATTGCGCTCTTTATCACGTCGTGGAGACGATTTTTCTCTGACAGCAGTGGCTGACGAATTAAATCATACCGAGACTGACATTATGCGCGCTTTAAAATATTGGCAGAAGGTAGGTTTACTGTCTCTCGAAGTCTCAAGAGGTGAATTAGTGGGTGTATGCCTAAACGACCCAGTAGTTGGAGTCACTGCTACTGTCTCTAAGGCTGTGCCTGCATCATTACCTATGGAAGAACTGGTTCCTGCTGCACCTAAAGCTAAAACCAGCCCTGTGTCCGAGGTAAGACCAGAATACTCTCCATCTCAGCTAGAATATTTCCGTCAGAATGACAGCTTCGCTGAACTTTTGTATATATCGGAACGTTTTATTGGAAAACCGCTCAGCCATCATGATACTAATACTTTGGTATATTGGTTCGATGAGCTAAAGATGTCCACAGACCTCATAGAATATTTGATAGAAACCTGTGTAGACCAAGGGCATAGCAGCTTTTATTACATGGATGCTGTAGCTTTACAATGGCACGAGCAAGGAATAACTACACCAGATGAGGCTAAAAACGAAAAAGAAAACCGCAGCGGTTTGTACTCAAAGGTAAAATCCGCATTGGGAATTAATCGTGATTTAGCAGCCAGCGAGCTTGACTACATAAAAAAATGGAAATCAGCCTATAGAATAGATGACAGCCTCATCGAGGAGGCATGCAAACGTACTATCCTAACCTCTGGTAAAATCAGCTTCCCTTATGCTGATTCTATACTGGAAAGATGGAGTCAGGCAGGCGTTTCTTCCATGGAAGATGTTTCCAAACTGGATTTGACACACAGTGCTCTCACCCAGAGACCTACTCCTGTTACATCGACCGCCAACTTCCAGCAGCACAATTATAATTTTGTCAAGATGGAAGGTGCACTTATATCACAAAGTTAATGCCATGTCACTTACAAACAGTCAGTTTAATACATTAAAAAGAGAATATGATAAGCGCAGCTTTGAGCGAATGGATTTAATAAAGCTTCGCACGAGCGAGCTCTATGCCAAAATCCCTCTTCTAGCTAAGCTCGACGAGGAAAGAAGTGCTGTAGTAAAAAACAGCTTGTCTAATCCTGACTTTGATTTTCATGGTGCCCTTCAGGATATTTCAAAAAGGCGAGATAATGCCCTAGTTTCCGCAGGTTTTCCTGTTGATTATCTTAATCCACCATACAAGTGTCCTGACTGTAAGGATACTGGGTTTATAGGTAACGAAACCTGTCATTGCTTTAAGCAGGCTGCTATTAATCTCATATTTGATCAATCAGGTCTTACAGAGCTTACAAGGCAGTATAACTTTGACACATTTAGACTTGACATTTATAGTGATAACATATTAGAATTCGGTGGCGAGTTTCGTGGTTCTGCCAAGGATTTGGCCATGCGTGCCAAGAATGAGGCCATGCATTTTTGTGAATGCTTCTCATCTGGAAAATATGTTTCAGACTCTGGCAGGCTAGGTCTTTTAATACAAGGTACCACCGGCTGTGGTAAAACATTTTTAACTTATTGCATAGCACATAGGGTTATGTCTTATGGCTGTTCTGTCATGTATTTCACTGCTGCAGAATTGTTTAATACACTCAGCAAAAGCCGTTTTGATCACGACGATTTGGCGGAATTTACAGATGAAAATGTGCTAAAATCAGATTTGTTAATAATAGATGACCTAGGCAGTGAGCTAGTTAATAAGTTTACTGCCGCCAGTCTTTTTGATATAGTAAACAGGAGAATGTTGTCACATCTTCCTACTG
This sequence comes from Lachnospiraceae bacterium, assembly GCA_045599565.1. Lineage (GTDB taxonomy): Bacteria > Bacillota > Clostridia > Lachnospirales > Lachnospiraceae > Pseudobutyrivibrio. Next base: position 25,307 of record JAZRWF010000094.1, on the reverse strand, counting down.
TTATATCTACTAATCTATCTATTAAGGAGCTTATGGACGCATATACTGAACGTTTTAACTCAAGAGTCCTTTCCTCATATAGATTTTTAAAACTTGCTGGAGCAGACCTTCGTCTTATGCATTTGTCTCTCTAGTTTATATTATATTTTTTATAAGGAGATACCACTATTATGGCAAACTCAAACATTTCACTTGAATCTACACCTCCAGTTGCAGAGCTTGGACTTATTCCACTAGCCAGCTGTGACGAGCTTGGTAAGAAGGTTAATCAATACCTTGTAGACTGGCGTTCAGATAGAAAGCTTGATTCAGTAGGTGGTATCACATTAGCTGGATATAAGTCTGATTCATATTTATTAAAATCTTCTAATCCACGATTTGGTACTGGTGAAGCTAAGGGTACTCTTCCACAGTCTGTTCGTGGTTTGGATCTTTATATTATGGTCGATGTTACGAATCATAGCATGACCTACAAGGTGTGTGGCCAGGAGAATCACATGTCTCCAGATGATCATTATGCAGATCTTAAGCGTATTATCGCTGCTGTTATGGGTAAGGCACATCGTATTACTGTTATCATGCCATTCCTTTATGAGGGCAGACAGCATCGCCGTACAGCTCGCGAATCCATGGACTGCGCTATCATGCTTCAGGAGCTCGTGGCTATGGGCGTTGATAACTTTATCACCTTTGATGCTCATGATCCACGTGTACAGAATGCTATTCCTATCTCAGAGTTTGAAAGTGTTCCTGCTACATATCAGTTCCTTAAAGGAATTTTAAGATCTACTCCAGACCTTAAGCTTGACAATGATCACCTTATGATTATTTCACCAGATGAGGGTGCTACTTCTAGGGCCGTATATATGGCTTCTATCCTTGGCGTAGATATGGGAATGTTCTATAAGAGACGTGATTACTCTCGTATAGTAGATGGACGAAATCCTATCGTTGCACACGAATTCCTTGGCACTAATGTAGAGGGCAAGGATGTCATAGTTCTTGATGATATGATTTCCTCTGGTGAATCTATGATAGATGTAGCCAAGGAGCTTAAGGCTAGAAAAGCTAACAGAATCTTTGTGGTTTCGACCTTCGGTTTGTTTACAAACGGAATGGCTAAGTTCGATGAAGCGGTTGCAAGCGGTTTGATTTACAAGGTTGTAACTACTAACCTGGTATATCAGAGCCCAGAATTACTCTCACGTGATTACTATATCTCATGTGATATGTCTAAATATATCGCATATATAATAGATACACTTAATCATGACTGTTCTATAGCAGATTTGATAAATCCTTATGAGCGTATAGAAAAGCTCGTTAGTCGTTATAGAAATCAAAATGGTGATTTAAGCTACTAATATAAGCATTAAGCCCAGCCAAAAGGCTGGGCTTAATTTATTTTATATAGCTTATAAATCTATTACCCCGTTCCTCAAATACCTTTCGCATTTCTGAAATAGAGTATCTATTATTTACGTTTTGTATAGGATTATAGACTATAATGGTCGATGCATCATATCCTATTATCAGCATACCTTCATCATCTGAAGTAACTGCCAGCACAGGATTTCCTATATTTACATAATATAAAGCTTCCGTCAAATCTATACCTGTCAAATCCAGTATCGTGAAATCTCCCATAGTTTTATTTAGTACGGATACCGGGCTTTCGCCTGCATTCAGCAAAGTACCTACCTGGATGCTAAGATTTTCGCGGCTAAGCATAGCGCTTATACACATCGCCAGCTGCGTGGCATCTCTATCTGTTTGTGCTACTGACAGACCCTTAAAGCTATTGACATAGTTTTTACGCCCTCTCTTCCACACATACTCCTGCATACCATCCACTACTATACCCATATTTTCATCTGCTGATATTATGGCTTTAGATAGATTATCTGTTGCTAACAGCACTTGATTTCCTACATATACAAAATAATCCTCTGCCGTTACATTCTCTCCTATGTCTACATTTCGCTGCCCCATCGCACTGATAAGCTTTCGGTCAGTCCATTCTATGTCACCCTTTGCTGACGTAGACATATTCATAATAATGGTTTTTTCTTTATAGTTATCCTTGAATGTACTTATCGGAACTGCCTTATTTTGCTCACCAGAGGAATTCTTTATAGTATCAGTGTTAGCTGTCACCAATTGTCCCATTTCATCCCTTGTCAGTCGATTCAAATAAACAGTAAAGTTATCTAATCTTACACTGTCTACAAGATATCCTTCATTCTGGTAAGTCATTAGTACATTTTCTGCTCCGCCTTCTACGCCTACGATTTTCAGCGCATACATAGGATAGCTGGCTGTTTTATCTGCTTTTGTATACAAGTCAGTATATCTGGATAAGCCATATACTAAATCATTGTCCATAAATATCAATGGTTTTATGAGCTCTCCGGCCTTCGATTCTATTCTATAGGAATTACTAGTCTGCAGATCTAATACTGTAAGGAATTCTCCACCTCTTACATCCTTTGTATATGCAAGATATCTTCCCTGTCCACTTACAGCATACGTACCCTTTGATAATCCAGATACTATGGTGCTAGTAGAAAGCTCATTTAGGTCTATTCTAAGCAGGTTACCCTGAACTATAATATAAAACGTGTTGTTACTTGCCTCGTATATCAGATCAGAAAATGTAGCCTCCAGAATCTGGTATGAACTATGACTTTCAAGGAACACCCTTTCCGTCGACTCACCAGTAATGGAATCGAATCTGAATACATTTATTCCACAGGCTCCTTCATGATCACCTGCATTCATATAACCATAAACTGCATAGTCCATGGTACCAGACTCATCTATATTCAATATCTTTATATTATGCTGATCATAAGTAGCTCTGGTATCTAATAAATCTTCTCCAATAAAACTAAACACGCGCATAAAGGCTGCTTTAGCTGTGTCATATAAAAAGAGCTGTCCAGAGTGTACAAATGCTACCAAGGTACCCGTCTCGTTCGACATATAGCTTACATTAGAATCTGTTATACCAAGGTTAACCTGTTTTCCATCTACATATAATCCATTAGGGGAAAGTATCTCCTCCATCCTACGCTGATAGTCTAAAAGCAGAATTCTTTCGCTACCGTACTTCACTCTGAAATACTCACTACAATTAAACACTTCTTTTCTACCAAGATGTGTTCTTTCCATCTGATAAGTCAGACTCACCGCTGTAAAGTTCTCACTTATGTCAGTAAGCGTTACCGAAGTCTGTCCCACCTGTTTAGCATTAAACTGATCATATCCAATCTGTGTAAGCGAGGAGTGAATGTTTACATAATTTAAGTTTTCATTATCCATACTGCCATCCGGCTCTATGTATATAGATAATGTTCCATAGTCATCTGACAATGCCTTAGCGTGAAAATACATCGCAAACGCTATACAGTTCTTTACATTAGCATCAGTGGTGTCTATTACTCTAGTATAGTAGTGAACTATTCTCTCATCTTCACCCGCCACATTTATTATCAAAAGATATTCTGTATCTTTATCTATAAGATTATCCAACTGAATTTTGCATCTTATATCATTTCCATTTGTCTGAAGCTCGTCTATACTTCTTTCCATAATATAACGTTCTTCATCTAATGATTTAATCTGATAGCTTACTGATTTTATCTCCCAATCACTCTTCTTTAAATCCAGTGTAAGGCTTCTATCCTCCTCTAATGGTATCAAAGCATCTCTCATATATACGCTATCCATCTGAGTCGTGTAACCATGTAGCTCTGTTACATTAGTTTCAAAATAAGTCAGATATGCTATCGGCAGCGAAGAAGACACCATCTCCTTAGCTACCTTCTGTTCTAATCTATTAGTAGTTAATTCAAGTATAATTACAGCCAAAAAGAAGGTGACGGCAAAAACCAGCACCCTCTTAATCAGCTCAATCGGTATTTGTTTTTTATAGAACTGCAGCTTCACTATTTCTTATTCTTTGCAATAATCTCGAATTTCTTGCGACGGCCATAAAGTATAACACTTATACCACCTAAGCCCAATGCCATAATCAGATATACTAACGGATTCAAATCTCCATCTGCCGTCTTTGGAGTATTATCCTTTGTATGTTCTTTGTTTACTTCACCGTTCGTTCCTACAGAATATGTAGTATACTTCGTAGTAGTTTTTTCTTCATAACCACATATACTACATTTTCTTTTGCTCTCGCCATCCTGCTTTTCTGTAGGCTTTCTAACTACTATCCAATCCCCAAATATATGACTTTCCAGAGCGGACTTTGTGCCATCTGAATATACCTTCACATGTCCATCCTTATAACTATCATATCTGGTTATATATGTTCCGGAATCTCCTGAACTTCCGCCAGGTATATAGGAAGGTGATACGCTTGGTGCTACTGATGGTGCCACACTTGGTGCCACTGATGGGGCTACGCTTGGTGCAGCTGATGGTGCCACACTTGGTGCCACACTTGGTGCCACTGACGGAGCCACACTAGGTGCCACTGACGGAGCTACTGATGGTACTGCACTAGGTGCCACTGATGGGTCAACTGGCGGTATAGATCCAGGCGTCTCTGGTGGCAGGTTATTAATCGGATATACATCCTTACTATTCGTATGATAATAGGTACCTACAGCACCAAAAACATCTGTCGTATAAATAGTAGTCGTGGCAGATGAACTTATATTTCCATCCGCTACATTAGTATCTGCATTACGATATATGATGCTGGTGGCATTCTGGTTATATAATGCACCTTCTTTTACATTCACGATAGACTCCGGTATATCAAGTCTGTCACTGCCTCCGCGCATATTATCGTTAGAATAAATAAGAGTGGTACCAGCCATATCTGTAAGACCCAGATTTTCCACTACCTTATACTGTCCATCATCTGCAGTCTTAATAGTTTCCAGGCTGCTGCAGTTTGCAAATACATTTTCGCCTATAGTGCCTGTAAACCCTGATAAATCGAGCTCCTTAAGATTTTCACATCCAGCAAAGGCACCATCGCCAATGACATCAGAATCTCCACCCGTTATGACTATTTTCTCAACACTTGTGTTTCCAGCATAGCCAGCACCTACATCTGCTGCATCTGCGATATTATATTTGCTTACAAAAATACATATACCAAATATTAATATTAGGCACTCTGATTTAAATATTTTATAAAGTATCTGCTTCATCTTTTTTCCCATATATGGTATATAATTTGGCTAACGCACGCGCTTAGCCACTATAAATAGTCTACCATCTTCAGTATAACCATTACATGTGGATAGTGTCAAGAGTCTATCATATTTTGTTACAGATAAATCTCCTTTATATACTGCCATCGCAGATGTACTTTCTATAAATCTGTCCAGATCCGATGCTTCATCTGCATTGATAAAGTTGTAATACTTATATCCTTCTGTGTCAGAATATCCTACTGCAGACAACCCCACCATAATTATTTCATATTCTCTCTCTTCATAAAGATTTCTAAATACTATGTTCTTATGATTCTCTGCATATGTGGCATCCAGATATTTTTTCAGACTTCCAAACATAGTACCATTCTTCATATTATGTCCATAGATAATAGTGTTTGTCTTACTGTTTACAGGGTCACATCTGTAATCCATGAATATACTGCCCGCCGAATCATCTTTTTTATCAAAGGACTTATTCAAATAGTATTCCGGATCATCAGGTGTTTGTAATACTGGGTAATTTATATCTGTATTCTCTATACTGAGCCACCCTATCACATCAGAATTACTTGCATATAAAGGTGCTAAGGCTTCACTTATCGATAAACCAGATATATCTATATATGCATCCCAAGGACCTAATGTAACAAGCTCTGATTCCATTCCCCCATTTATATACTGTTCTATTATTTCTTGGTTTGTCTGATTTGGCACAGTCGAAGACGATGTGAAATAACTGCTTTGCACATTGCTATTAACTGCATTTGCCAGCTGTGCAAGTCTTCTGGTACTTATTTTATCTTCTACCTCCACTCCGATATAGATAAGCAACACAAGTACAGCGGCTGCTATAAATATTCCTCCTAGCAGTCGCTGTTTCTTTGCTTCATCTTCTGCACCCTGAATAATCTCCTTTGCACTCAAAAGCCCCTTGGACTTGTTCGCTACTATATCAGCTACATGAGATGCAAATTCCTCCCCAACAGGGGAGCCAAAGGTGATGACACCATCTTTTATATCATTATAAAGACGTATCGCCACCTCTGGATCCTGTATATCCAGTTCAGAATTTATGCTTTCTATTCTACGTACATCCTCCATCGCAGCCCTGTACTCATAGTAGCTGTCAAATGTGAATGCACCTACTTTGTAGATAGTTTCTTCTGACATATTATTGTACTGTTACTTTGGTTGGACTTGAAATATTATCTCTGTCCTCTACCAATCTTCCGTTCACCTCATTTACACCACATATCCTATAATAATAGGTCTGTCCTTTAACGACATTCTTATCCTGGTATTTATCCTTATTCTTACCTACTAATACCAACAGGCTGTAATCACTCATATTCTTACCGCCTACGGTACTACGGTATATAACATATCCAGCATAAACTCCATCGTCTATCCATGTAATCTCTGCTGCTCCAGCAATTGAATTCACTGTAGGTGCCAACTTAGTGGCAAATCTATATTTCAGAGGCTCACTGTAATATACTCCTGAACCCACATCCACCACTGTGTATACTCTAACCTCATAATTTGTAAGAGGCTTAAGATTCCAGAAGCTGGCTGAATTCACATATGTTCTTGTCGAATCACCATATACCAGATTTCCTACGCTGTCATACAGATCTATCTCATAGCTTAAGGCCTTTGCTGGTCCATCTACCTTCGGCCAGCTTACACTTACCATGCTAGGTGTATCTGGGTTCGTTATCACATTTATAGATGTAGGTTTCGGAACCTTAATATCAAAGTATACTGTGGCAGATCCAGTTAAGCCACCGCCTACACCCGGCTTAGGTGTGACAGTTGCTTTACCCTTACTAGCTATATCTGGATTAGGAACTCCATTTTTCGTCGTATTTCCATTTGGACCTATATTGTTCTCGTATGTCACATCATAGTATCTATTAGATACAATACTAGGCTTTCCATTTAGATTTACTGTAACTGTCACAGGAGGCATAACTTCAGAACCATGATATGTATTTCCTGATGGAACTGTAACAGTAAAGTTAGTATCACCCGGCTTATTTGCATCATCCAGATTTATCGGATTAATAACATAACTTTCATACAGAGGTACTTCCTCTCCCTGCGCTGATGTAACATTTATCCTTACTGTATATGTTCCAGGATTTACTCCTACGCCATCTGATACAGTCTCTACTTTCGTTATAGCACTTGAATCTACTATTTCTCCTGACTTCACCAGAATCTTACCATTTGGTTCCTTGATAACATATCCTGGTCTGTGCTCTTCACCATTCCACTTTCGATCCAATTCAAATGGATTTCCGTCTCTATCGATAAGCTCAAGCTTTAGAACGCTCATAGACTTATCAATATAATAGCCTATTAAGAGCGGGCCTCCAGTTACATAAGGATTCTTTCCTGTTGGCTGAATAACCACATATCCGTAACCATAGATAGAGCCTTCTTCATTGTCTCTCATAACCTTTGTGAAGGCATAATCTGTTCCGTCTATTATAGTGGTTCCTCCCAGCTTAAGTGTAGGGATAGATGGCACAACAGCCTGCATTCCCGCTGGATCACCATACTGAGTATCGTTCAATTCTCTTGTGATTTCGTATTTACTTCCAAGTATATCAACTGTCTTAAAGACACCTGGATACATAACGCTTTCATCGTATGCGTCATTTATATTAGCATACATGCCTACCTTATCATCCAAAACCACATTTCCACTATAGTTATTTATTCCGGTAATGGTAATCTTCACTCGTCCGATGCAAGGCTTGGTAGGGTCTGGATTAGCTCTGCTGGCATCTATTCCTAGGAACTTATAATCGATAGTGTAATCCACATCCTTAATTAGCTTTATTTCTCCACCCTTATATTTACGAACTACCTCTAAGTCATTCTCCTCCCAGTAATCAAGTCCTGATCTATCATTCTCTCCAGTATAGTATATTACACCTACTCCGGTCTTCACTTCGAAATCCGCTGGATTGTCAAAAATAGGACTCTCTACTATTTCAAAGGTATTAATATAATGCTTTTCATCAGAGTTATAATAGTTTCCAGCTCCGGTGAATACTACTCTTACTGTAGCTTTGTTTCCTTCAGTAGAAATATCCTTGTTTGCATCATAGAATATTTCATACTCTGATGAAGAGATAAACTTCCTAAGAACTTTATCATACACTCTTACTGGTGGTTCGATTTCCTCACCTGTAAAGCTTACTTTTCCATTTACTATTGGAGGATCAAACTGAATTTCTATTTCATCCTCTTCAGGCACTCTCTGATCCACTGTATAGACAGCTGTCAGCTCACCATAGTATCCGCCCTTAGGCAATACTTTTATGGTATACACTCCAGCATTTACTATACTACTTATCTGGGTATCTCCATCGAAGATCTGTATATCATAGTAATTTCGATAGTCGTACCTGTCACTTATCTTCGTACCATTAAAATAAACAGCGTGATTCTTTGGGCTGATTACATTATGATAGGTTCCATCATAAGTCTTTGAGGATGGATTCAGTTCAAATGTAGTCTCCGTTACCTTTGTACCGATAGAAAATGGAATATATCTTTCTCCCATATAATTTCCATCTTCTTTAGCTGTAATCTTTATGTATGGTCCACTTATCGGCTGACCGTTCTCATCTAAGACACCAGCACCTGATAAAGTATTATTAAAGTACTCGACAGTATAATCCTTATCCTTTACAAGCTTCCTTCCACCTAAGGCCTTATCCATGCCTTCATCTATAATGCTAACTTCTGGTTCTACAGGCTGCTTGTTCTTGTACTCGTAATTAGAATCTGGCCTATCAAGCGTAACCTTTACATCTTCGTTGGTAATCTTTCTCTTAGTTATTTCAAAGTCTACATCTATGCTACCTTTGAATCCACTTCCTGTTACAGCTGTAAGCGTTACCTTGTATACCTTCTTATCAGTAAATGTCGTACCTGTAGGTATCGTGTAATCTTTTCCCTGCACTAGCTCATAGTTAGGATTTAAGGTGTTCTCTGTAGGAACAAGCTCAAGTTTAAACTCAGGAACTATTGGTTCACCCGTATACTCTACTGATGAGGATGTTACAAGTAATTTCTTAGACTTTAAGGCATCAGATATAGATGTTTCCTTTATATTATATGTCTTTGTCTTTATTCCTGTATAATTTCTACTATCTGATTTAGCACTAACTGTTATCTTGGCTGTACCATAGCTTTTTGAAACATCGTCATATACTGCTTCATACTCACTGTTTGGAGCAGTAAGCACAAAAGCATTACCACTTGAATCTGTGGCATCGAAGCTGAGTGTAAACTTTGGCTTTATCGAATAGTCTGCTCCACCCTCGACTACTCCACCTTCATAATAGTAATCCGTTTTTTCAAGCGCTATATCCTTCGCTGTCGAAAGATCCAGCTTCTCAATGGTAAACAGCTTTTCAATAGCTCCATCAAAGCCTCTTGCTCCATGAATAGTCAGGCTGGCATACTTATTATCCTCTGGATTTGCAAAGCCAGTTATACTTGCATTTGTATTATTTTCATATACACCGTAAGTAATGGTAAAATCCTTAGGATCCAATGTGATAAAGGATGCGCCTGCTCCGTCACGTATCTGAACCTTAACATTAGGTGCCATAGGACTATAGGTTCTTCCATTATATGGAACCTTATAAGAGCCTTCGTTTATAAGCTCTATATCATCTATAAATACCTTTGTATCAGCAGCCGTAAGCGTAACTGGCTTTATTATAAATTTACCATTTTTTGAGTACTTCGCATAAGTATCAGCCTTCGCTGTAGCTATAATACTAGCTGATTCTGTAGGCATAATATTATTAGCATATGTAATATCAAGATACTCTATAGGCACTGTAACAGTTTTACTATTAGCTGTTATCTTTACTTCAAAGTCATCTGGATTCTTTGGCTCAATGTCGCTGCCGGTATATGTATAGGTACCTTTTCCCTCACCAAATACCACTTCTGCCTTATTGAGATTATAAAATACATCAAATGTTGCTTCTCTAGTGCTACTATCGAGATACTCGCTAGTAATGGCTTTTATTATTACCTTAAACTTTCCTACTTCTCTAGAGTCTGCTTTGTAAGCGGACCAGTCAGTTTCGACTAATGAACTAATATCTTTTGTACCATACTTTACTACTACAGTACGAGTAACATCAGCATTCTTTAGACCGTTCCACTCAACATCATCTATTTTGTCTACTGTAACTGCATCATCAGATAGACTACCCTTGACTTTAATCTTTATATCTTTCGATGTAGTTACAAACGCACTTTCCACACCCTTAAGAACTATCTCATCTGGTCCAGGGGCAGCTATAGATTCTATCTTAGCATCCACTATGGACTTATCTATACCACCCTCGATTACATGTTCTGTTAAAATATCACTTTCCTCTGTGATATAAGATACCCTTGGATCAAGGGTATAGCTACTTTTATTTGACAGCGTAAGGATATCTAATGCTTTTGTTATACCTGTTACATATACTTCACCTACGACTAGATCATGCTCAGCACCGTCTTCATAGCCAGTATATTTTTTAGTTCCTGGTTTTACTTCTCTGGCTAAAATAGCATTTTCCAGCTTTATCATGATAGGGAATTCTTCTGTTTTACTACCAGTGTATTTATCTATACCTCTAACTGTGACTTTAGCTTTACCAGGCTTTACATTATCTGTGTAGATTACCTCATAATCTGTATGTTCTTCAAGGAGATTTCCATTCTTATCAGTGACAGTAAGCCTCTCTATCTTCTTTTCCGTGCCATCATAAGTAATAGTTTCATTGGTCGGAATGTTTATAATAATATCTGTCGCTAAGCTTTTCGGTTTAATCCAATAATCTCTGCCTGCCGAATCAGAGTAATTTCCTGTACCAGAAATAGTTATATTATAAGCTTCTTTACCTGTATCTTCCGGTCTGCCCTTATTTATCTCCGTGGCAGTCTTATTGCCACTTACAGTATAATCCTTGCCAGATACAAGAGAATATGATCCATCCTTTACCTCAAACTTAGGCTCTACTCCTATCTCAGTATACTCATAATCTGGACCATCCAGCCATATAATCATTTCCGCTGTAATAGGCTTACTTGTAATTTTAAGGTCAACTGGTGTCGCAGTATCTAAATTATCATAATTGCTAGATCCAGTCGTCTCCTTAATTTTTATCTTGTAATCTCCTGCATCTGCTTTAGCAAAAGGTATAATTAAGAAAGCCTCTCCGTTCTTCGAAGATGCTACTTCTACATCATTTAAGTATGCCTTTACCACATAATCCGCTGAAGGAATCGTGTCCGTTTTATTTTTAAGCTCGAATACTATCTTCTTGTCAATTCTGCTGTACTCTACAGTGTCCGAACCGCCCTCAAAAGTTGCCACAAAATCTAGATCTGTGGCTGTAGCTGCTCTCTTTTTTATTCTGTATACTACGCCTACTCGATCACCATCTTTTAGATAGTATCCCACCTGTCCGCTATTAGGTGTTATCTCCGCATAAATATAGTGCAAATCACCTTTATAGTTTTTCAGTTCATTCTCGTCTGTTATCGCATGACCATCGTAATAGTCATAGTACTTTATGGTACAGTTCTCTGGTATGATGTCTTCCGAGCCATCCTTTAATGTTATAAGCGGCTTTTTTCCATCGTAAGTGTAATCGTATGCATCAAAGGATTTTCCTATCAGGAAGGCTGGCGTCATCTTGTCAGTCTGCTTTATTCCGCCATCTAAGTCCAGAATGAGCCCCTTTATATTTTTACCTAAGGTAAACTCTTCAGGAATCTCCTTCTCTCCGCTGTAGGTTCCTCCCGGAATCTCTACCAGCTTAAATCTCTTTCCCTCTCCTGGGGTAGTAAGATATGCAGGGTCATCACTCAGAGGCACTATATTATAATCTGTGCCTCGATATAATGGAACCTGTGTTACTATGCCCCATTTATCTTTCTTTTCATATGTGACAGTAAGCTTAGGATAGTTTTTACCGTCTATTACCTCCCATGTACCATCAGAACTTACCTTTGCATTAGCAAGTGTTATCGGTGTTATCTCAAAGTAAATCCTTGGTCTGTTAGTATCATCATAGTTTCCATAGAAACGGATGCTGGTATAGTTATCTTTTCCAACATTTGTTACATTTGTAGGAAGAGTATTCCATCTCCAATCTACACCGTATGTAAGCGGTGTTCCATTATCAAATATCTTAAATCGATTCTCATCTAATGAAATTGGACTTCCTGTATAAGTAAATGACTCCGTCAGTCTGAAATCTCTTATACCCTCCTTTGGAAGCGGGTTTGAGTCATAGTATACAGTTAAATCAGCTGTTTTTTTGCTTATAACTAAAGGTATCTTGGTAAGATTTCGACCAGTCAGATTTCCTGTGCTAGAGGCAATTATCTCCACATAGTATGTTCCTGCATTCTTAGCTCCATTAGCTGGCAATTCAGCACCAGTAGAATCATACAGCTTATAGTCATAATCATATGAATTCAAGACATTTCCATCAAGCTTGACAGGTGCATTCCTAAGAAGCTCATCCACGCTTACAGGAAGACCCGTATAGTCAGCCTTCAGCTCGCCTACAGTGAGCTTTGCGTCCGGAAGCTGTCTTTTTATGATTTCCCAGTTTACGGCTGCAGTGCCCTGATAATTTCCTTTACCTCTTATGTAAGCTGTATATGTTCCTGCATTTGTTCTATCCGGAGAGAGAGAAAAATCTATCTCATAGCTGCTTCCGTCCAGACTCACTCCATCTGTCACACTAAATTCAGTACCGTCAATGTTTTGTGCTGCACCAGTATACTTCTTCACCGACTTAGCATTTGTGGTAACTGTTACATCAGACAGATTCTTAGGAAGTATATCATATGTAAACTCTACTATATCGTTCGTGGTCGCATAGTATCTGGCCGCTGTAGCTACATTCTTAAACTGAACCTTGGCCTTGGCTTTTACAGAATCAGTGCTTGCGTTCACATCATCAGCATAGGTAATAGTGTAGTCATTGCTGTTTATTCTGTCGTTTCCAATAAAAAGAACTGGATTAGCAGGTCTTTTATTTGCACCAGAATAAACCGGCTTAAAGTCGGCTAATACATTTTCTGCTGTAGAACTGTACTTATTTCCATTTACTTCATATTCAAGTCTTGCACTCTCAGCAAAGGTGCCCACTATATCATAATACAAAGTGATGCTTCCGTTAAAATTACCCTTACCTCTTATAGTAAGAGAAGCCTTGGTATCACCCGTCACTCCACTATGATTTCTATAAACTAAATCGTAATCGTTAGTATCAAGCTCCAATCCTGTATTTTCATTTCTCAAAACCACGCTGCCAAACTCTGTATCAACACCCTGAACGTATTTCTGAGCTGAGAGTTCACGTGTAGCATAGTTTATAGAAACATCATTTCCCTCTTTATCCTTTATGCTGAGTGAAACCTTATTAGTAGGATCAGTGCTAAGTATAGCATCGCTTATATTCCACTGTTCCACGCTTGTGCTGGCATTCACTCTGCCTTTGTACTTAACTGAATCTGCCTTGGCTGTGATAACAACGGTTTTGTTACCTACGCCATTGGTTCCGAAGTCACACTCATAATCAACATCCTGTACAGGCTGACTAGCCAGATCGCTACCATCCTTGCTAAAGATAACACTTACAGATGGCCTTACACCCGTATAAGTGGGAGCTACATCTATTCTTGCATCAAAATTTGACAGATCAAACTTATGATCCCCAGTCATAGAAAACTCGCGAGAGCTGCTTTTACTTCCCTCGTAGTATCCCTTTCCCTTTACGGTTACAGTATATTTGATATTATCACCACTGCCAAAATCCTCTGTAACGTATGCATCATAACCATCGGCTGGTACAGTTCTGTTATCTTCATCACATACTGTAAGTCCAGTTACAGGATTTGAATTTACAAAATATTCGCCTATCTCTACACTTTTGATAGACGATGGAATAATCTCATAGTAGGAACCAGAAATGACAAAATCACCTATTATTCCTTTTAAGGTTTCATCAAGCAGCGTAATCTTGTAGTCGTACTTTCCCACATTATTACCTGCACTTGGGTTTACTGGCTCTACCTTTACCTGAGGACTAAGCAGTGAATTAGCACCATATTTCAGTCCTATATTGCTTATATCCCTTCCGCTCGGAGTGCCAAAGTTTACTTTTCCGTAGGTCCCTGGCTCAGCCTTCATGGCGGAAATTCCATAGAAACTAAAATCTGTATAGTTCATTCCATCATCTGACGTAACAGTGACGGTAAATAGTCCATCTGTCTTTAAACTGATGTAAGCTGTGTTTCCTGCTACTCTGTCGATAATGCCGCTTCCGCCATCGCTAAATGTCACTACTCCATCAGGCTCTTTAGGATTTACTGAAAGAATCAGGTCATCTGATGCTGACTTATCCGTCATATCCACGGCTATAGCTTTTTTTTCTATGCCATTTAAAGAATAAGAGGAGCCATTGGTACCCAAGTCATAGTTTGGATAAGAAGTTGGAACTGAATCCAGACTTACTACCATACCTGCGGGCTCCCATCCATAGCTGGTCGAGGAGGTAAATGTGGTCGCAGTGGTATCTAGGTATATGATGGCTGGATTACTTGACATATTAGTAATAGTAACATTGTAAAGTCCGCCCTTTAATATATTACCTATATACGCGGCATCACCTGTTGCTAAATCTGTCGATCTTTCTGCAAGATAATATTTGAAGGTATCTGTAGGATTATCTCCAGCTTCTCCGCTAGCTGTGGAAAAAGTATTAGTAGATTCCCACTTTATATCATCGGGATTTCCGACTGGTGTAACAGTGGTCTTTAATGTAACATCGCCAAACTGCGATACTGCCACCGCATACCTTGCAGCTGATATCGTAGACACACCGCTCAGACTGCAAACCTGTGATACATAGTCTCCTTCATTAAGCTCGAGTCTATTTGCCCCTCCCCATGTAGCTGTAGCGCGACCTTCCATAGTGATATTTAATGACGTAAATATCATAGCCGCAGCAAGCACCAGGGCCTGAATTCTATGTCTTATTGAGATGTGTCTTATCCTCATACGCGTCTCTCCCATGTCTTCTATATAAGAAAACTGTCCTTATATTAATCTGCTTTTTTACTAGCAGAATAAGCCATCTAAGACATCTTTTTTGTCTCAGGTGGCATACTTATAGATATAGTTTCACTATCATTATCGACAGCTAGATATAGTTATATTACCCCCAACACCAATTTTTTTCAAGTTTTTTAATAAATTAGGACATAAAAACTGTCGTTTTTATGTCCTATTAACATAGCTATACCATATTTTGATAAGGTTTTTGAACAATTCTACTAAATGTGGTCAATGCCCTTTGCAAGAAAAATCTGGCCTAGAGCTATACCTCCATCTCCACAAGGAAGCTTACTCCCAATATATACTTTTATATCCTTTTCATATAGCAAATCTAGTAGCTTCTCAGTCAGGACACCATTAAAGAAGGTTCCTCCGGACAAAATAACATGTCTTTTAGATGTCTTTTCGCATATTTTGGCGATATACTCCACTAATGCAATGTGAAAACCTAATGCACATTCCTCTTTAGTATATCCCTGTTCTATGGCTTCTTTTATAGAAACAAACACTTCTCTCCAGTCGCCCTGATTCTTTTCTTCTATAAAGCCCATTCTTATCGGAGCTATTCTTTTTGCCCTTAGAGCAGCATATTCCAGCTCCATAGGACATCTGCCCTCGTAGTCGTTCGTATGGCATATATCGAGGTATGCTGCCACGGCATCGAATAATCTGCCCATAGAAGTATTTTCTATTCTGTTAAAGCCCTGCTTTATAGCAGCTCTTGTAAGCTCATCTGTTAATCCAAGGCCATCTATATATGATAGATACGCCTTTAACGTAATATCAGCATTTCTGGCTGCCTCATCACCCCTTGGCAGTGATACAGGAAGAAGTGAGCCTATGTGCCTAAGAGTTTGCTTACCATCCCAAATATAAAACTCACTGCCAGCTATGCTTCCATCCTCAAAGAGACCTGTTCCATCCCACGCCAGGCATAGAGCCTCCTCTTTTATATCATACTCTGCTATAACAGACGCTACATGCGCTCTGTGATGATATACATCCTTTGGCTCAAATCGACTGGCGAGTTCATGGCTAACATATCCGCTGTGTGCATCCCTTACGGCATGAAGTGGCTCTACATTTAATAATCCACTCGCTCTACTTAACTCATTTATATACGCACTCTTAACCGCCTCTGACTCAAGATCACCCATCTGAGGACTTATAAAGACTTTATTATTGATCACTAGTCCAAAAGACGCCTTCAAATCCGCTCCGAAAGCAGCCAAATCCTCTTTATAGTCTACACTAAAAAGATCATTATAGCCTCTTCCCCTGCGATTCATAACTACCTTATCCTTTACGATTCTAACTATGGAATCGTCCATAGGAGTGAGTATATCCCTATTATGAGACAATATAGCTGTCCCATCCTTTCCAGAAATCCACTTTATCATGTCGTCATTGTCCGTGATAAGAAGATCTCCGCTTATATTGGCGCTTGTCATAATTAGAGGGCCTAAATCCTTCGTCAGCATAAGCTGCACAGGATTACACGGAAGCATAGCTCCCACATAAGGGCTAGAGCCACAGACCTCACTGCTCCAATGCGCTTCTTCTTTCTTCTTAACCAGAACTATCGGTCTGGCAACAGAGTTTAACTCTCTGCTCTCTAGTTCATTCACATGACAGTATTTCTTCGCCTCTGCCTCATCGAAGAACATAACTGCAAAGGGCTTGGTTTCTCTGTGCTTGTACTCTCTAAGGCGCCTAATAGCCTCCTCATCGTCCACCTTCGCACACAGATGATAGCCAGTTATATCCTTTACAGCCAGTATTCCGCCCTGCGCTACGAATTCTATGGCACTATCCATAGCCAGCCTGTTATCTGCTATGACATCCTCACTTCCCGTTATACTAAATGTCAAAACCGGTCCACAGTCCATGCAGCTTATAGTCTGTGCATGACGTCGTCTGTCACCTCTTTTTTGATATTCAGCCTTGCATGCTGGACACATAGGAAACTTCTTTAGGACTATGCGCTCTCTGTCATACGGCAAGGACTCTATAATAGAATATCTAGGACCACAGCTAACGCAGCTTATAAACGGATGTCTGTATCTTCTGTTTGAGCTATCAAACAGCTCTCGCTTACATTTTTCACATGTACACAGATCTGGCGGTATAAGGGGCATATTCCTTTCGAAGGCTGCATCACTCTCTATGATTCTAAACCCGTCTATCGTCTCATCTATATCCACTGTCTCTGATTCTAGGCACTCTAAATAGCCCCCGTCAGGCACTTCATTTTTAACAGTATCGATGAACTTATCTACAGCTTCCTCATCGCCCTGAATTAAAATAGTGACTATTCCGGAGGTATTTCTAACCCATCCGCCAAGGCAAAGCTCCTCGGCTTTATGAGCAATAAAGGGCCGGTATCCAATACCTTGGACCAGCCCTTTAACTATTAACTTGTATGCTACAAGTTTCTTCAATTTTATGCCTCTGTCTTAGGTGCTTCCTCAGCCTTAACTGGTGCTTCAGCGGCAGGAGCTGCAGGTGCAGCTGGTGCTACTGGCTTAGCAGCTGGCTTTGGTGGCTCATAAGGTACACTTACTGACCAAGAAGACTTCTCGCCCATAGGCTCCTGATAACCAGGTGCCATTTTAAGACACTTCTTAGGGCACTTATCTGTACAAAAACCGCACTGTACACAGTCAAATCTGTTAATAGACCATGTCTTAGTAGCCTTATCTACAGTGATAGCCCCTGGAGGACAGCTGCGCATGCACATTCCACACATGATACAGTTATTCTCATCTATCTCTACATGACCTCTAGAGCGCTCTGGGTACTCCTTAGGTGCGAATGGATAGCTGGTAGTGGCAGGCTTGCTGAAAAGATTTTTCAAGGCGATGCCTGCAAAGCTTGATATTTTGCTCATAATAACATCTCCTCCTTATCTTTCAGTACAGCTTACACATGGATCTATGGTAAGCACAAGAAGTGGAACATCTGCATACTGTGCACCCTGAAGGATCTGAGTAAGAGCCATCAGGTTAGCAAAGGTAGGTGTGCGGACTCTCATTCTATCCAAGAACTTAGTTCCGTTAGCCTTTGCATAGAAGAATGCTTCTCCTCTAGGCTGCTCTAATCTTATAAATGCCTCACCATTTGGCATACCCTTTACAGGTACTGCGATTTCACCATCTGGAATCTTAGCTACACACTGTCTGATGATGTCTATAGACTGGAAAATCTCTCCTATACGAACCTCACATCTAGCGTAGCTGTCACATTTGTCGCTGGTGATTACATCGAAATCTATATCTCCATAAGCCATGTATCCAGTCTTACGCATATCTACAGATATGCCTGAAGCTCTCATCATAGGACCTACTGCACCACGACGAATAGCCTCTTCCTTAGTAAGGATACCTATATCCACCAGACGGCTCTTTACTGTGTAATCATTTAAGAATACTGTGGTAGTCTCGCGGATTTCCTTCTCCATATCGTTAAGCTCTGCTACGAAAGCCTTAAGCATATCAGCAGGCATATCCTTTAGCACACCACCGATAGTATTTACAGAGAAAATAACACGTCCGCCTGTAGACTTCTCTATCATGTCAAGGATTCTCTCACGAAGTCTCCATGAGTGCATAAAGAGTGCCTCGAATCCGAATCCATCTGCCAAAAGACCAAGCCACAGAAGATGTGAGTGGAGACGGCTGAGCTCAGCCCAGATAGTACGAAGATACTTCGCTCTGTCTGGAATCTCTACTCCCATGATCTCCTCTAATGCCATGGAATAGCCTGCACCGTGCATGTATGAGCAGATACCACAGATACGCTCTGTTACATAGAGCATCTCGTTAAAATCTTTTTTCTTTACAAGGCTCTCAAGTCCACGGTGAACATATCCGATGCTTGGAATAGCCTCTACTACAGTCTCATCCTCTAGTACTAAGTCCAAATGAATTGGCTCAGGCAGTACAGGATGCTGTGGTCCAAAAGGTACAATACTTCTCTCAGCCATTACTGTTCCTCCTTAGGTACAAAAGGTGATTCTACTTTAATCTGGTAAAGCTTGTCATTAAGATCTACCTTCATGAATTCTACATTCAGACCGAAAAGCTCAGCCATCTCATTCTCGTAGAAGTGAGCTGATCTGTAAATACGTGAGATAGAAGGCACTGGCTCATCCTTATCTACGATAAGACGATAGTGCTTTAGATCATAATTATCACAGAATGAATAGGTTACCTCATACTTGCCATCTACGAATACACAGCAAATCTGACCTATACGCCACTCATCGTTTTTCTTTTCCATAACGACTGGAAGGAGCTCATCCATCTCAATCTTAGTTATATTCTTTCCTAAGTCTTCCATGATTAGTTCTCCTCCTTTTCATTCTTCTTATACTCTGCTGCACGCTCCTTGAAGAGAGCTACAGCCTTTACTACTCCATCGATGATAGACTCTGGTCTGGCTGCACAGCCAGGAACATAAATGTCTACAGGAATAACGGTATCTGTACCGCCCTTTATGTTATAGCACTCCTTAAATATACCACCTGTACATGCACAGGTACCTACTGCTAATACTACCTTTGGCTCAGGCATCTGAGAATAAATCTGCTTAACGACTTCTTCATTCTGCGAATTAATACCGCCTGTTACCAAGAAAATATCAGCGTGCATTGGGTTTCCAGTGTTTATAACACCGAATCTCTCTACATCATATACAGGAGTGGTGCATGCCAATACTTCGATATCACATCCATTACAGCTACTTCCATCATAGTGTAGCAGCCAAGGTGACTTATGTATATTACTCATTTTCACTTACCCCCATTAAATAAGCTTAAGAACCAAAAGGTTCAATCCGCCGAGCACGATAGTAACAGACCAGGCGAGCTTAAGCATGAGCTGCCAGCGAACACGTGCTGAGGTATTATCGATAAGAACCTCTATAAAGAATACTACCAAAATAGCAATAATAGCTGCGATGTAGCTAAGTGGATTAGATGTAATAAAGAACATAGCTACCACGCCATAAAGAAATACATTTTCATACCACTCAGCGATAGTGGTGCAAGCATACTCAACACCTACCATCTCAGCAGTCACACCCTTGATTACCTCCTGATGAGCGTGGTGTGAAGTAGCAAGGTCGAATGGTGACTTTCTAAACTTTATGGTAAGAATGAAGCAAAAACCAATGAAGATAGCTGGAGCTGCAAATATAACAGGTGTATCACCCTTTACTATATCAGATACCTTAAAGCTTCCTGTAGCAAGATAGAAAGCCACAGCTGTTATAAGCTCCATTGGCTCGTATGCCATCATCTGAGCCAACTCACGCTGTGAACCGATAGACGCATACACTGAGTGAGTAGAGGTAGATGCAAGGATTAAGAACATAGCTGCTGTAGATGATGCAAAGAAGCAAAGCAGCATGTCTGATCCAGCATAAAACAGTGAACCTGTCAGAATTACAAACACAAGGTATGAAAGAATCATGAAGAACTGGCTTGGGTTAACTGTCAAAAACTGCTTAATACTAAGCTTTTTAATATCATAAAATGGCTGAAGGAGTGGAGGACCCTGACGACCCTGCATACGAGCAGAGATAACTCTGTCAAGACCATCCAAAAGTCCACCGATGATAGGTGCAAAGATTATAAAAAGAATAGCACATATGATTCCGCTCATTATAATGCACCTCCTATGATAACTGCTAATCCTACAAGAAGGATGATAACTCCGATTACTACAGCAGGGGTGAGAAGCTTCTCCTCTGAGAAGTAATCGTACATATACCAGCTAGAAACCTTAAGCTCAGTCTCGCCGCCGGTAGAATCGATGAAGTTTACATTATCACCGGCATTTGCACCACCCATGTATGCTATAACCTCCTTCTTCTTGAAGGCCTTTGAAATAATGGCCATGCAAGTAGGAATGATGAAAATAGCAAAGATGAGAATAGCCATGATAATAATGTTATCCTGACCCATACCTTCTGCTGTGGTTCCAAACATATCCTGAATAAGCACGAGGATGACATTCTGTGAAAGCCATGGGAAGCTTAAGCAGGTAAGCACTAAAAGACATGCGTTAAAGAACATAGAGATGTACTCATTTGGCTTAGTGAGATCTCTGTGTGCCTCCATGCGATGTGGAGCTAAAATCTTAGCGAACCACTTTGTCCAATAGAACATGGTGGTAGCTGATCCAAAGCAGATAAGAAGAATCATGATAACTGCTGTAGTGCTGCCGGCATCGATGAATGCCTTGAGGGCAGCCCACTTTGAAACGAGCATACCAAATGGAGCCAAGAACATACCAGCGATACCAAGCATAAGGATAATACCAAGCTTTGGATACTTCATGGCAAGACCCTGCATGGTCTCAATGTTACGGCTCTCTGTAGTATTTTCAATAGCACCTACGCACTGGAAGAGCATAGACTTTGAAATAGCGTGGAATATGATAAGGAAGATAGCAGCCCAAATAGTCTCCTCAAAACCAGCGCCAGCGCAAGCTACGATAAGACCAAGGTTCGAAATAGTAGAGTAGGCGAGCACCTTCTTACCATCAGCCTGCGAAATAGCAAGGCATGAAGCCAAAAAGAATGTCACACCACCGATAAGGTAAACCATAGTACCTACTGCATTTCCATTCATAGCCATAGAAATACGAATCAAAAGATATACACCAGCCTTAACCATGGTGGCTGAGTGTAAAAGTGCTGATGAAGGAGTAGGTGCAACCATGGCACCGAGCAGCCAGCCAGAGAATGGAAGCTGTGCAGACTTGGTAAGAGCTGCAAAGGCAAGCATTCCGATAGCTAAAAGAACGCCCGGCTCCTTAGCTATACCAGCATCTATAAGTGCATAGAGGTCTACAGTGTTAAGCTTAAGCATGCAGTAACCGATAGCTACAGCTATACCACATCCGCCGAGCAAGTTCATCCAAAGAGCCTTAAAACAGTTATTAATAGCCTGATCGCTCTTGGTATATCCGATAAGAAGGAATGAGCAAACTGATGTAACCTCCCAGAAGAAGTACATCCAGATTAGGCTTGAAGAACATACTAAGCCAAACATTGCTCCATAGAATACGAACATGATACCAAAGAAAAAGCCTCTGCGATCCTGCACATGCACTTCATGATGGTGATGATAGCCATGCATATAACCAACAGCATATACAGCTATAGCTACACCGACGATACCGATAATGAGAACCATTATCAAGGTAAGCCAGTCAAAACGCATAACCGAGCTCTCCACCAGGTGGATTCCAAGCTGCTCCTCGAATATCTCAAGGCCGGCCACGAAAAGTGTCTGCACGATAGCAAGAAGACTTATGATACCCTTCTTGTACTTAAATGAAAGATAAGTAACAAGTCCTGCTAAGAAGAAATCTCCCACAAGGATAATCTTGTTCCAAATCTCTGTTCCTGGAATATCAAAAAATACGCCCTGACAGCCTGATGATATCCAGTTTACAGCTGTTACAATTGATAACACCGCCAGTACAGCGCAGCAAATGTACATAAATACTGCTCTCACCTTGGTGTTTCGGATGATAGCTATTATCGCGGCCATAACCATAGGCACGATAATGAGCAATTCCGCAAGCATTGGTAATGCTCCCATCTTTGGTTCCTCCATAAAATTTATTATAGGACAATAGCTTTGGAATTATAGCACTTAATTGACAAAAAATAAACAAGAAGTTTTATCAAATCCATATCAAATATGGTGTCCTGTGCCAAAAATACCTGCCACCGAGTTTTTAACCTGATCAGTAAGCGTCTCAAAAAGGATCGCATGTAGATGCTTAGACATCTCCTTTACAGCTTTTTCTTCCTCTTTATCAAGGCTGACCTTCTTTTGTATGGAAGCCACTATATTGGCAGGACTGAACACCTGCGAGACATATTTTACGTCTCCACCGTTTATACTTTCAAAAAAGGCATCTCCCACAGCCTTTCTCTCCTCGACCGTCATTCCTCTCACGATATTCTTAAATGAGGAATCTGTCATCATACAGCTGTTAGCCAGCTTCTCCTTATACTCGAAATCTCCGCCCATGATGGACCACGAATACGGGTCATGCTGAAGCAGGCCTATGGAAGGATTCGTACTCTTTACTACCTTATATTCCTTTATATAATTTAACATCATTCCAAAAAGGGATGACTCTGGCAGGAAGGAATGAACCTTTTCTTCCACTCTCTTATATCCATCTGATTCAAGAATATCGCTCAAAAAGCCTGGTCCATCAAAGCTGTAGACCGCATCGATTCTATCCTGAGTCGAAGCATTTGCTGTGGCAGAGGCATAAACAGCCAGATTTCCACCCTTCGAGTGTCCACCCACTATTATTCTGCCTGGGAAAACCTCTGCTATATGCTCTAAGTATTCTCTGGCTTTATCCTGTCCCGGAACGACCTCATTAAACATCATGTTAAGGTCTTCCTTCCAGCCTACCAAAGTACTGTCTGTTCCTCTAAAGGTAACATGGGCAAGCTCATCGTTTATAACATAGGTAACTGCTGCAAATTGGCTCTGCGCATCCATGTCCAGCTCTTCTCTGTATGACATTACCTTTATGTCACCGAAACGCACAGAGTCTACCATAGCCTCCAGAAGATATGGATCCTTCCACTTTCTTATACCGCCCTGCTCTTTAGGTATCTCATCGTAAAAAGCCTTCGCTTCTTTAATAGTAAGAACATCATCCTTGCCGCCTGTAAAGATCTGGTCCATATGTATGTAGCAGACGGTAGAAAAAATCATGCTGTCGATAGCTAAAAGTGGCACCATAGAAAACGGAATGTCTCCTCTCCACTTTATGTATTCTGACATAGTACCCATTTATTCCACCTCTTTTATACTTATCTTTTTATATTCTCCAGGCTTTAAATCACCTAAAGTAAGCTTTCCAAAGTTAAGCCTTTTTAGATATACAACAGTGCAGCCAAAGACCTCGAACATTCTCTTCACCTGATGATATCGCCCCTCAGTGATAGTAAGATAGGCCGACTTGTCATCATTTTCATCTATCACTAGCTCCGCTGGCAGGGTAGGCTTATCATCTCCTATATCAAGCCCCTCCTTCATCCTCTCTATCGCCTCTTTAGGAACAGGCTTATCCAATCTTGCAAAGTAGGTCTTAGGCACATGATGCGCCGGCGATAAAAGCCTGTGGCTAAGCTGCCCATCGTTTGTTATCAAAAGAAGCCCTTCCGTATCCAAATCCAGTCTTCCAACCGGAGATAGATCCTTTAGGTTTTCACCCCTAAGGTACTCCATAACAGTCGGGTATCTGCCGTCAGTCAAGGCAGTCACGCAGCCCGCAGGTTTATATAATATGTAATATCTAAACTGCTCGTAGCAAAGCTCATTTCCATCCAGGCAGACAGTTTGGATATCTTCCTTTATATTAGTATCGCCTGACTTTGCCACCTGATTATCCACGGATACACGTCCCGCTCTTACCAGCTTTTTGGCATCTGATCTGCTGACACCTGTCGTTTCACATAAGAATTTGTCGAGTCTCATAGTAATCCAAAAAATCTAAGTATTTTACCAAAGAACGAAAGAGGTTCATCTTCCGGTGTCACCACTTGAACCTCTACAGGCTCTGTTTCCTTATCCTCATTTATAGGCACTGGGGTGACGGTGTATCCGCATGCACCATCTGATAAATAGCTTTCCCTTTCCCGTCCGTCAAATGTGACTATAGCATTTAGTCTATAGCTGTATGCGCTATCCTTATCTAATCCAGCATCTGTAAATACCAGCTCGCCATCCACTTTTTCAAGCTCGTTAAGCTTAACTGTCTTATAAAGCTCATACTTTACACTCTCATTTTCACAGTCGCCCTTAGCTCTATAAATATTATAGCCGACTATCTCATGACCAAAGCCCACTCCATCGCAGGCTTCCTTAAAATGTACCTCTAAGAAGTCTTCACCTG
>JAZRWF010000093.1:0-18928 GCA_045599565.1 Lachnospiraceae bacterium | reverse complement strand
TAAGACCGCTTGGCCTCCGACTTCTTGGCCTTGTCCTCAGGTCCGTTTTCTACCGTGAGCAGACCAGATGCTTCGCCTGTAAAAGCATTTCTGTCTATAGTGATTCTTATAACTGTTTTATCAGTGACACAGCCAGAGATGGACGAGAAGTGAAGCCAGCTGCAGTCTGTTTTTATCACATAGTTTACATCACCTGTTCCCGCTTTAGCTATCTCAAAGTCTATATAATGGACATCTGGTCTGAGTGCGTCTTCCCATACAGTAGACCGCATCTCGCTCCAGTATCCGCCTGTCAGGTAATCACTGTGATCGACTCTGGCTACGACCATTCTGTTTGCCTTTACAGGGTTTACATAGATGCTGGCAGGGTACCTGTTATCTTCATCGTTCCAGAAATTAAAGCCTATATGCTCACCTAATCCGAATCCATTAAAGTAGCCCTCGTCCACCGACATGTATTCGTTTACATAAGCCTCATCCTTTTCTAAAAGCTTAGGTATTAAGGCAGCAAATGCGTTGGCTTCGATGCGTCCCTGCTTTGCATAAAGCCTGTTTTTTCCGCTGATGATCCACAGCTTAAATAAATTAGCGGTAGCGCAGGCTGGATAATATATTAGCGAAACAAATGCGCCAATCATGTTGGAAGGACATTTCGCCTTCAGAGATTCCAAGGTGTCGATTATACACTTTGCAGTATTTAATATATCATCAGCTTCGCCGAAGTGACATGGGTGAAAGGTTCTGTCATTTAACGCCTCGTGACGTCGCTTGGTGAGCAATCTTAAATATGCATCCAATGATTTATCGATCGAAGCTAAGTCGTCAGCGCCAAAGGTGCTGCCAAACAGTTTTTTTATCCATTTTCTTCGATAGGCTTCAGTGTCGACCGTTCCATGTGTACCGTATTTTTCTATGTTATAAGCTAAGTCCAAAAAATAGGACAGGTCAAATTCCTGTGTGCCTATATCGCCTATGTTGGTCACCCAGATTTCCTGCACTCCGAATTCATAAGCCGTCGTCATTTGATCCTGGACAGTAGGTAAATAGGTAGAACCTATCCACTGGAAGGAATGAGGACCGCCGTGCATATCCATGTGATAATACATACCATATCCGCCGTTGTGAGAGCGCATGGCTTCACTTGGGAGTGTTCTGGTATAGCCAGCGTTATTATCGCTTAACATCAGTGTGATGCCATCTAATTCAGGATCTGATATAAGTCCAGGGGTGGTTTCGTTTCCATAAAAGAATTCCTCTACCTCTGTAAACAGCACGATCTGACGAGGAACCTGCGTTAGGTCAGGGTTAATAGTTTCTTTTATAAGAGTATTCTGGGTTTTTATAACCTTTTTCACAAGTGCGATGTTGTCTGAGAGAGTGGCGTTTGCCATTATGGCAGTATCATTTTCGCCTCGCATTCCCATTGTGATAACCTGCTCAAAGGTGGCAGACCGCTTAAGTCCATCGCGCCAAAATTTGGTAATGCCATCCTCATTCGTGTTGAAATCCCATGCATCGCCATAAATGGAATCCTTGCCGCGGAGCAGACTGTACTCACCGCCACTGCGCATACATGGCTCGTGGTGTGACATACTCATCACCACACCCAGTTCGTCTGCCAGCTCGGCACTGGCAAGCCCTGGTCCATCTAGCTCAAAGTTTGAATTCCACATAGCAGGCCAGAGATAGTTGCCTTTTAGTCTTAGCAGAAGCTCAAAAATACGCTCGTAGCATTTGGCGTTTATTCCTCCGAAATGCTCCTTTGCCCAGTTACCAAAGGCTGGCCACTCATCGTTTATGAAGAAGCCGCGATATTTGACGGATGGAACCTTGGATACCATGTTTTTCGAGGTGGTTATTTCTATAGATTCGCATTTGGGTGGCCAGACATGGTTCCAGTTTACCAGAGGAGATACACCTATTATTTCCGATAAATGAAACAGTCCATAGATAGTGCCGCGCTTGTCGCTGCCAGCTATAACTAATGCATGCTTAACGTTTGGAAGAGGATTATCTACCACGAAGAAGCCATATACCTCCCACTTTCCTCGGATAGAGGCGGTATTTATTTTGCCTGATGACTCTAGGCTATTAAGAAGTTCGCTTCTTCCTAGCGTGCCATAAATAATCAGGTTCTCACAGATATCACCTGTGTGATACGAAAGGCTGCGGCAGCCTGTCACTAAAAATATGTCCTGCTCCACTAGATCTGCGATTTTTCTTACACCGCTAAAAGCTGCGGTTTCATGTGCTATGGCGTAGCCTTTACATATTATCATAATACCTCCTTGAGCTGCTAAATGCTTATTGTGCTTGTTGTGATATAATTTTATATCGAAAAAGCGTATAGTAATACACAATAATAAACTAAAACTTTGCATTTTCCGACTTTTTTAGGTAATATGAATATATGATTTTTTGAAATTATCTTTATGGAGATTAAAAATGAGAAGAGATTTTAAGTGTCCATACAGTATGCTGGATTCGGATATCATTTGTGAGCATAAAATAGGAAGAGTAGAGCTGCCGGATGCGGTTACGCTGCATAACCACGATGGCTTTGAAATAATCATTTTTCTGAGCGGAGATGTGAGTATCATTGTGGAGGCGGTGGAAAAGAAGCTACATCGTGGCGATATTATAGTGGTGTCACCATATACCTTCCATGGAATAAATCTGACCATAGACGATGTATTGCAGGTTAAGGATTACGAGAGAATCGTGTTAAATATTAGACCGGAAATTCTAGGGTGGATAAGTGATAAAGAAAACGATTTGCATGCTTTTTTATCAGATCTGGGAATGGGAAAGCCTGGGCTTATTCATGTAGATGAAGGCACTTTGGGAGACTTTGTCGCGATGCTGGATGAATTAGAGAGTGCACTAAAAAATGATAGCTTTGGCAGTTCACTGTTGACTAAAGTAAAGCTGTGTGAATTCGTGGTAAAGCTGGCTCGGTACTCATTTGGTGCAAAGGTGACATCGTATAAAAACAGGATGCCGACACTTGTGTCTCAGATTTTTGGTTATATCGATGAAAATGTTTCGAAGCCACTGACTGTAGAGGAGGTAGCAAAGGCACTGAATCATAATAGTGATTATATAAGCCGTGTGTTCAAAAGTGCGACAGGAAATGCATTGAAACACTACATAAGCGCTAAAAAAATAGCCACGGCCAAGAAATACTTAGGCCAGGGCTATAGTCCGTCTGATGTGTGTTTTATGGTGGGGTACGAAAACTATTCCAGCTTTTCGCGCAGCTTTCGTTCGCATATAGGTTTATCGCCGAAGCAGTGCCAGCAAAATCAGCATTAGTCTGCTTCCAGAGAAAGTAAAAGGCGAGCAACCCTGGCTACGGGCAGACCGACTACATTGTTATAGTCGCCTTTGATCTCCTTTACAAGGATGGCGCCTTGCCCCTGAATGCCGTATGCGCCTGCCTTATCCATAGGCTCACCGGTCGCTATATATTCCTTTATGAGCTGACGGTCGTTTTCGTACATGACCACCTCTGTGGCCTCAGCAAATGTTTCGACTTTTCCGTCAGAATACACTATAGAAACACCTGTATATACGTGGTGTGTGCGACCGGAGAGGAGAGAGAGCATGTTCAGTGCATCATCTTCGTCCGCTGGTTTTCCGAGAATCTCGCCGTCGTACGCCACTACAGTGTCAGCACCGAGAACAGTTTTGCCAGGATGAAGCTTCGCAACAGCCAGAGCTTTTTTTAAACTGAGCTGCTTTACGACTTCATCAGGCTTTAGACTATCCTCTAAGGTCTCATCCACATCCGCAGGACATACCTCAAATTCTATTCCAAGTTGAGTCAAGAGCTCTTTTCTTCTAGGTGAGCCAGAGGCTAAAATTATAGGTTCCATTTTATGCTAATCCTCGAAATTATCCAATATTCATAACAGGTCCGATGGAAATATGGTTATTAAACAGTGCACGCAAATCAGAATTTTCCTCGGCTATTTCCTGATATTGTCCATTTACCATGAACTCTAATGTGCCGTCAGCCTTTTCTGTTTTGGTGTATTCATCGTCGTATATACAGGTCTTTGAGCAAATGCGGTTCTCTAATATACCCTTGAAATTCTCAGGCTGGGTAGCTGGGAAGTTTACATTTACGACATAGCCCGTGTTGGCCTTATTTAGAATGAGGCTTATTACTTCGTCAAGGTGCTCGTCTGTTAGCTTGGCTGAATCAGCGTTAGAGCCCTCTGAAAAGGCAACAGAAGGCACTCCCTGAAATATTCCCTCCATGGCAGCTCCTATAGTGGCAGAGTACTGTACATCTGTGCCTGCGTTATAGCCGTTATTTATTCCAGAAAAGATAATGTCTGGCTTTAATGGGAGAAGACCTCTGCAGGCTAATCTGACACAGTCAGCAGGCGTGCCGGATATAGCGTAGGCGGTAACATTTTCGACTGGAAACATGACTTTTTTAGCTGTGATGGAATGCCTAAGTGTAATGCTGTGTGAGGCAGCGCTTCGCTGAGATTCAGGTGCGACCACCCAGACTGTTCCATATTTTTTAGCTGCGGCAGCAAGTCGAATAATGCCGTGTGCTTCTATGCCGTCGTCATTCGTGATAAGTATATTCATGTTAGATTCTCCTGTGTAATATATGTCATATATTTTATGTTAATTTTCTTATTTTAACAAGTGATTTGTATTAATATCGGGACTGGATTACTTCTATAATTTGCTTTTTTTAAGTGCGCAGAAGTAATCTTATGGTTAAATGTCGCTAGATTACTTCTGTAATTTGCCCTTTTTAAGTGTGCAGAAGTAAACTTGCATTTAGAATTCTCTTGTTTACTTCTAAAACTTATGATTTTTAAGCATGAAGAAGTAAATCGAAAAAACTACGTCTGATTTATTAGATTAATACCTTTTAGACGTAGTATTTGAAGCGTTGCAAGATATTTTTACGTCTTGCTTTTGTGTAATAGGGATTTGGGACGTAGCGATTATGAAAATAAACAAATATACTACGTCTAACTTATCAAGGCTGAGTGATTTAGACGTAATCATAGAATTAGGGTTTGTGGAATAGGGTTTAAGCATTGTAAGGCAAAAATAAAAGGCCAGGTCCGCAGTGGACTTGGCCTTTTAACATACAACAGAGAAATCTTCGTTTTACAGCTCAAAGTAAGAAATATCAGTCTTAAGCTTGTTAGAAATGTCGAGGGTATTATGGGTCTCAGAGGTGATGTTCTCCATGGTGTCGTTAACTGTCTGGATGGTAGCTGTGGTTTCCTGGCAGCTGGCTGCATTTTCCTCTGATATAGAAGAAAGTGTAGCGATTTCATCAAGGACAGAATCCTTAGACTTGTTAAGGTTAATCGAACGGCTAAGGATAGAATTAATATTCTCTGAGGTAACATCTACACGAGTGATAACATCGTTAAAGCTGTTCTGTACATCCTTGAGAACACGACCCTCATTGTTAATGGATTCCTGAATTCTTCCAACGAGTGCATTGTTATTATTTGACTTCTCAATGATGTTAGAGATGATAACCTGAATCTCGCTAGCCGACTGGTTAGACTGCTCCGCAAGCTTCTGAATCTCCTGAGCTACTACGGCAAAGCCTCTGCCTGCCTCGCCAGCACGTGCAGCCTCGATAGAAGCATTGAGTGAGAGGAGGTTAGTCTGAGAAGCTATCTCGGTAATAACATTAGCTGCCTCGCTGATCTCGTTTACAGCACGACCTGCAGCATCGATACCTTCTACTACCTCAGCTGAAATAGCGATGGTGTTATTGTTAGCAGTAAGAAGCTGTTCAAGGTTAGTTCTGGCAACATTAGAAATCTTAAGTACGTCGTCTGCATTGTTCTTAGCGCTGCTTGCAAGTGAAGTGATATTGTCAATATCCTCACCTACGGCAGACATGTTGGCAGCTGTATTCTGGATGGATTCAGCCATCTCCATAGCACCCTTAGCGATACCGTCGATAGCGTCTGTAACACCTCCGATAGATTCAGAACAGTTAGTGATAGAATCATTTATGGTGTTCATATCCTGATCGAGGTCAACCATTCCGCCGTTTATTCCGCCGGTAATATTTGTAAGAGAATCCTTTAATGCTCCGCAGGAAACGATAAGTGAAGCAATCTCATTTACATGAGACTTAGCGCTCAGCTTAGCGTTAAGTTTTCCTTCTGCCAGCTTATTAGTAAATGAATCAAGCGCGATAAGTGGGTTGGCAATAAGTCTTGCAACAAGTATAGCTATGATAAAGAATATAATAACAAGTATGATAGCGGTAAGGATAGAGGTGTTAGCTACTACATTTATAGCATCGGTAACATCTGATACATCAGCAGTGAGAACTGCTACATAGTCAGAATCAAAGCCGGTGTAGTGAGCTGCATACTTCATGGCGCCCTTGTACTCATACTCTACACAAGCAGGAGCAGGCTTCTTGCCTGACTGAATCTCAGCGATAAGCCCCTTAACTACTGAGTTTTCAACAGGGTTACCAACCTTAGATTCATCTGGGTGGTAAACCATGGTAGCATCACTGTCCACAATGTAGATGTAAGCAGAGCTAAGACCGAGGTTTGAAACATCTGCAAGAGCTGCTGCAGCAGGTCCGACAAATGTACCGGCGCCCACGTAACCGATAGGCTTATCTCCGTCGTACACTGGGTAGTACATAGAGATGATGAGCTGTCCTGAGGCAGGTGAAACTATGATACCTGCGTTATATACTCCGCCGTTCGCACCAAGCATAGCATTGCGAAGTGATTCAAGTGCATCGCCTTCTCTCATTACTCGTCCCACTACTGGAGGAGCAGGATGGGTGAGAACCTTAGAGTTCCAATCAGCTACATATATGCCTTCCCAGCCTTCGAGCTGACCGAAGAAGGTCTCGGTATACTGCTGAGCTGTGCTCTGGGCTACCTGATCATTAGGGAACTTAAGGGCATTTACAACCTCTGTAGCAGAGGCAAAAGCACGAACTGTTTCCTCACTTTTTACGAAATGTGTGTCAAGACCTTCACCTACAGTCTCAATGAGTGCAAGCATCGCATTGTTATTCTGAGTGGTGATTTCCTGCTTTGACTGGCTAAGACTTATCGTGGTGGAAATCAAAATGGCTGTGACCATAGGGATAAGTGCGAAGAGTACCAGCGTAAGGTATATACTGAGTACGCCCTTCTTCTTAGCTTTTGTGCGCTGTTTTTTCATATAACCCTCCTATTTTCGTCCGAAACTTCCGTGTCTCGGATACAATATATTAAACCGTATTATAACTTATAATAGTAGAAAACGCAATTTAATTACCGCATTTGTGGCTTATCATATTTTATCATCATTTGTGTAAATATGGGACAAATGAGGGGCGTTGTGTATTATCATTTATCGTAGAAATATTACGTGAATTGTGTTATAATATATGGGATTATAGAAATTTATAAGGAGACTTGTTTGGCATGGCAGAAAATGAATGTGCAAGCAAAAGCAGCTGTGGCAGAAGCAGCTGTGAGGGATGTCCTTCTAAGAAGACTGAGGGAGGAAATCCATTTGCTATAGAGTGTAATAAAAACAGTAAAATAAAACATATAATAGGTGTCGTCAGCGGAAAAGGCGGAGTGGGTAAGTCATTTGTCACGGGCACACTGGCTGGTCTATTAAATAGAGCGGGCTATAAGGTGGGAGTGCTGGATGCAGATATAACAGGTCCTTCCATTCCTAAAATGTTCGGCGTGCATGGGCCTGCTATGGGCGACGATAATGGAACATTCCCTGTTATGGCTGCAGATGGAACGGCCATTATGTCTATTAATCTTTTATTGGACGATGAGGAGGCGCCTGTGGTATGGCGCGGTCCAGTTATAGCTGGTGCTGTAAAGCAGTTCTATACTGATGTTCAGTGGAGTGAGATAGATTATCTTCTCGTAGATATGCCGCCAGGAACAGGTGATGTTCCGCTTACAGCATATCAGTCTCTTCCTTTGGATGGTATAGTGATAGTTACCTCGCCGCAGGAGCTTGTAAGCCTTATAGTTAAGAAAGCATACAATATGGCCGATATGATGAATGTACCAGTGCTTGGCGTAATAGAGAATTACAGCTATCTGGAGTGTCCTGACTGCAAAAAGCATATATCAGTTTTTGGCGAGAGCCATTTAGATGAAACTGCTGCTGAGCTTGGTATAAAGGTCCTTGGCAAGATTCCGCTTAATCCAGAATTTGCAAAGTATTCGGATGAGGGTAGAATTTTTGATTTTAATAACGAATATATAAACGGTGCATTTGACGCTGTAAAAAACATTTAAAGGAGAAAGAAAATGTCGAATCCAATAGTTACTATCGAGATGGAGAGCGGAGCTGTTATTAAGGCTGAGCTTTATCCAGAGATCGCACCTAACACAGTTAATAACTTCATCAGCCTTGTCAAGAAGGGCTTTTATGATGGAATCATCCTTCACAGAGTAATCTCAGGCTTCATGATTCAGGGCGGAGATCCAGATGGAGTGGGTACTGGTGGACCAGGCTATTCTATCCGCGGAGAGTTTTCGGATAATGGATTTAAGAATGACCTAAAGCATACACCTGGCGTGCTTTCTATGGCGCGTTCTATGATGCCTAACTCTGCTGGCTCACAGTTCTTCATCATGCACAAAACATCACCACATCTTGATGGTCAGTACGCAGCATTTGGAAAGGTTATCGAGGGTATGGAAAATGTGGATGCCATCGCGGAGTGTGACACAGATTTCAGAGATCGTCCGCTTACCGAGCAGAAGATGAAGAAGGTAACAGTAGATACATTTGGCGTGGATTATCCAGAACCAGAAAAGCACTAATTTTTTAGAGGATTCTATATGAAAAAAAGGCTTTTGGCATCACTGCTTTTAGTAGGTATGCTTTCTTTAGGCATATCGACTTCAGTAAAGGCAGACCTTTTGCCAGTTCAGCAAATTCATACTGTACAGCCAGGGGAGACGTGGCAGAGTATAGCTGAGTCGCATGGTATTTCACTTTGGACACTTGGGTATCTAAACGGGTATACGGACAATGCGTTCTGGCAGTGGATGTTTTTCTCACAGCCATCGCC
Organism: Lachnospiraceae bacterium; assembly: GCA_045599565.1. GTDB lineage: Bacteria > Bacillota > Clostridia > Lachnospirales > Lachnospiraceae > Pseudobutyrivibrio. The sequence goes on along the minus strand of JAZRWF010000093.1, from coordinate 9,852 downwards.
AGGTCGGGATGTAGTAGTTGGTATACAAAGGACGGATGTTCCAGTGGCTTCGCCATCAGCATCTGCTTCAGCCAGCACAAGCGCCTCACCCACGACCTCCGCATCACCTAGTGCCAGTGCATCACCAAATGCCAGTGCATCACCTAGTGCTTCAGCATCGCCTAGCGCTTCTGCGGCTCCTTCAGCTAATCCTTCACAGCCAGCAGCTGTAGCTACTCCATCGTACGTGATGAGAGAACGCACGCACACGATTAAAAAGGGCGATACCTTATATAGTCTGGCAAAGTACTATGGAACGACGGTAGATCAGCTGAAAAAATGGAATCCGACAGTAAAGGAAAAGGATTTATCGATAGGTTCAAAGCTTATAGTTTCATATCTTTTGTATGATGCGACAGCTTCTATTCCGCCGGATCCAGATGTTTTGCCTAGCGGATACTATAATTCTTCCTATGACTTAAAGCATAAGGTTCAGGCTGGTGATACAGTCTACAGCATAGCGAAGACCTATGGACTTACTGTTAAGCAGCTTAAGGCCATGAACCCATCCATCGGAAAGAAGAATATTATTAAGATAGGCCAGGAGCTGAAGGTGGGAGAAAATTCAGTGGTGGTAAATGGTTATGCCACACCGCTTCCGACACCGACACCTACTGTATATCCATATAATTATGGCAGTACTGTAAATCAGTATACGAATTATCCGACCAGCACCTCTACCAGTGCATCTAAGGGCGGATATTATACGGTGCAGGCTGGTGATTACCTTTATAAAATAGCAAAGGATAACGGCTTGACTTTAGTACAGTTAAAGGATTTAAATCCTGGAATATCGTCTACGATTTCGCCAGGTCAACAGATAAGGATTAAATAATATGACATATCAGTATCAGACAAGGGGAACTTGTTCAAAGCTTATCGACGTAGAACTCGATGGAAATGTGATAAAGGACGTAGTTTTCTACGGTGGCTGTAATGGAAATCTGCAGGGAATACCTGCATTAGTAAAGGGTATGACTGTGGATGAAGTGGAGAACAGACTTACAGGTATAAGCTGTAATGGCCGTGGAACTTCATGCCCGGATCAGCTTGCCAAGGCTGTGAGAGCTGCCTACGAGGCTTCTAAGTAAAGGGTATAAAATGGATTTTAAGATTCTAACATTGTTTCCGGATATGATTATGTCCGGCTTATCAGAGTCTATTACAGGCCGGGCCATGGGGTCCGGTCTTATTAATATAGATGCTGTGGATATCAGAACATTTTCTAAAGATAAACACAGTCGTGTGGATGATTATACTTATGGCGGCGGTGCAGGTATGCTGATGCAGGCGCAGAGTGTCTATGATGCTTATAAAGCAGTGGCTGGGGATGTGAAAAAGCGCTGTGTGTATGTGACACCGCAGGGAAAGCCGTTTACTCAGAATATGGCTCATGACTTTGCATTGGAGGATGAGCTTATTATTCTTTGCGGCCATTACGAGGGCATAGATGAACGAGTGCTTGAGGAAATAGTGACGGACTATGTCTCTATAGGGGACTATGTTTTGACAGGCGGTGAGCTGGCAGCCATGGTGATAGTGGATGCGGTTTCGAGGCTTGTGCCAGGGGTTTTAGGCAACAGTGAATCGGCTGTAGGTGAGAGCTTTAATGGACATTTGCTGGAATATCCTCAGTATTCAAGACCTGAGGTTTGGCATGAAAAAAGGGTGCCAGATGAGCTTCTGTGCGGTGATCCAAAGCGGATAAATGCCTGGAGATTGGAAAAGTCGATAGAGAGAACCAGGGAAAGACGACCGGATCTTTATGAAAAATATAAAAAAGACAATGCAGCGATAGAGCGTATGCTGACGAAAAAAAGGCTGCTTATCCCCATGGTGGAGCTGATACGCAGGGGCTTGGGTGAAGTAGTAGAAAATGACGACACAGTCACGGTTAACTGCGAAACGCTTAAGAAAATTTATACGTGGGTGGATGGCGAGGAAACGGTAGTGGTTCAGGGCGCAAATGAACTTGCGACCGAAAAACAGTTTAAGTCATTTATCTATACGCAGAAGAATCAGCTTCCGGCGCCTAGGATATCGGTGGCTGAAGCTAAGACTGAGGATTTGGATTTTATTTTAGATTGCTTTGAGGGCAGCTATAAAAAGGAATATATTCTAAGACTCATAGCCCACGGAAGAGTTTATGCCTCTGGAAACACAGCGGCTTTTGAGGCATTTGATGGCAGCATCAGGGTTTCTAATGGTGCTGATAGAAATGGTCTGGTTGCGTATTTGACAAATCGACAATTACAAAAGGGTTATGTTCCATATCTGCTAGTTGAAACAACAAACAACTATCAAGAGGACTTCGATTCGATTGGATATTACTCAGGTTGTGGTATAAAAATGATGCAATAGATAAAGATATTTAGATATCTATGACAAAAAGAAAGGACAACTTTGTGCATTGTGTACAAAGTTGCTTTTTTATTGTATGAAAATGTAGAAAATATTACCAATTTTGGAAACGTTGGTGTATAATTAACTTTACCTAAAATTGATCGGAGGTATAACCTATGCAGAAGGAAATGATTGCCATGCTTCTGGCAGGCGGACAGGGCTCGAGACTGTACGCACTCACAGAAAAGCTGGCAAAACCTGCAGTTCCATTTGGTGGAAAGTATAGAATTATTGACTTCCCATTATCGAACTGCGTAAATTCAGGTATTGATACAGTAGGTATTCTTACTCAGTATCAGCCACTCGTTCTTAATGAGTATATTGGAAATGGTCAGCCATGGGATTTGGACCGCTTATATGGTGGCGTTCATGTGCTTCCTCCATATCAGCAGGCTTCAGGCTCTGACTGGTATAAGGGTACTGCCAATGCTATCTATCAGAATATTTCTTTCATTGAAAGATATGATCCTGAATATGTTATTATCCTTTCAGGTGACCAGATTTGTAAGCAGGATTATAGTGACTTCCTTCGCTTCCATAAGGAGAAGGGTGCAGAGTTTTCTGTAGCAGTCATGGAGGTTCCATGGGATGAGGCTTCTAGATTTGGTCTTATGGTAGCTGATTCTACTGATAGAATTACAGAATTCCAGGAGAAGCCAAAGGAGCCAAAGAGTAACCTTGCTTCTATGGGTATTTATATCTTTAATTGGGATATTCTTCGTAAATATCTTACAGAGGACGAGGCTAATCCTAATTCATCTAATGACTTTGGTAATGATATCATTCCAAAGCTTTTAGAGGATGGAAGAAAGATGTATGCATACCACTTCAATGGTTATTGGAAGGATGTAGGAACTATTCCATCACTTTGGGAAGCTAACATGGAGGTTTTGGATCCAGATCACTCTGGTATTAACCTCTTCGATGATAACTGGAAGATTTACAGCCGAAACTCTGGACGCCCAGGTCATCATATTAATCCAGGCGCAGTTGTGCAGGATTCTATGATTACTGATGGTTGCTCTATTTCTGGTGTGGTTAAGAATTCAGTTCTCTTCGCTGGTGTGACTGTAGAGGAAGGCGCTGTAGTAGATCATGCGGTAGTAATGGGTGGAACTACTATTAAGGCTGGCGCTAAGGTTAGCTACTCTATAGTGGCTGAAAATGCTGTGATAGAGGAGGATGCTGTAGTGGGAGCTGCTCCAGCTGCAGATCAGAAGGGTGTTGCCACCATCGCAAATGGCGTCACTGTTGGTAAGGGAGCGAAGATCGGTCCTAATGCCATGGTAAGAGATAATGTAAAGGAGGGCGCTGAAGCATGGTAAGTTCTAGTGTAAATGCCCTGGGTATTATTTTCCCAAATAGTTATGACTCAAGAGTTCCAGAGCTGGTAGCGGAGCGTTCTATGGCTTCTATTCCATTTGCCAGCAGATATCGTATGGTGGACTTCATTCTGTCTTCCATGGTTAACTCTGGTATATCTAATGTGTCTATTCTTGTTAAGAATAATTATCATTCACTTATGGATCACCTTGGAGCAGGTCGTGAATGGGATTTGACCAGAAAGAATGGAGGCCTTAATATAGTTCCTCCTTTCGCAGAGAAGAATGTAAAGGTGTATAACGGCCGCGTGGAGGCTCTTGCATCTATCCTTCGTTTCCTTCGTGCTCAGAAGGAAAAGTATGTAGTAATGTCAGACTCCATGATAGCTGCTAATATCGATATAGCAGACATCGTAGATAAGCATATCGCATCAGGCGCTGATATCACTATGGTATATGGAAAGAGAGAGCTTTCAAGAAGTCTTCTTGAGAAGAATGTGGAGACTGGAGAGCTTTACTACACTGTTAATATCGATGATAATAACAGAGTGACAGATATCCATATCTGTCCGAAGGATACAGGAGAGCTAAATCTCTCTATGAATATCTATGTTATCTCTAGAGAGCTTCTTATCGATCAGATTAGTAATGCCTATGTAAAGGGCTATATCTACTATGAGAGAGATGTTCTTGTTCCTGCTCTTAAGAAGTGCAAGGTTATGGCATACGAGTACACTGGATATGTAGCTATGATCGATAGCATCAGCACATACTTCCAGGAGAACATGAGACTTCTCGATGAGAAGAACAGTGATGAGCTGTTTAACCCACGTCCAGTATATACTAAGATTCGTGATGATAACCCTACCAGATATATCGGATCACCTAAGGCTAATAACCTGATGGTAGCTGATGGTTGTATCATCGAAGGCGATGTAGAAAACTGCGTAATCTTTAGAGGAGTAAATATCAAGAAGGGTGCGAAGGTTCGAAACTGCGTGCTCATGCAGGACACCGTCATCGGTGAGAATGCAGATGTTAGCTATGTAATCACTGATAAGAATGTTCATATCATGGATCATAGTAATATAAATGGTACCTCTGAGTTCCCTGTCTTCGTGGCTAAGGGCAAGAGAGTATAGTAGAGAAACATTATAAAAGCGGTGTCTCGGTAAGGGACACCGCTTTTTTAGGCTTCTTTAAAAGAGGCTTCTTTGTTATTTCATGAAGTGGGTATCTAGTTTACTTCTCAATCCTGGCAAGAACGATGCCATAGAAGTAGAAGATATTTAGAAATACTTCTGAAAGACTCGTTGTCAGGTGCTTATAGAAGTAATTTGCTGTTTAGAAGTTCTAAAACCATCCTAAATTTACTTCTTTTATGCGGCAAATGTCGACGCAGAGAAGTAATGCGCAAATACAACACTCTTCCTAAGTCGTGATAAGTACCCTGAAAACGTGTCCTAAGCGCCGCCTATACGAAAATTATTACCACAATACCGTTATTATCTGTTATACTGTGGCATGTATGTAAATAACAATGGAGCCAAATCATGCAGAATGTGAATATAAGAAAGCTGGCACTTGAGAGCTTACTTCTTATAATAAATGAAAATAATAGCGCATCAAATGTGACCTTAGAAGTATTGGATAAATATGATTTTCTGGATGCGAAGGATAAGGGCTTTTATCAAAGACTGGTATATGGAATGCTGGAACGCAGGGTATATTTAGATGAGATAATAGGTCTTTTATCCACGACTAAGGTTAAAAAGCTAAAGCCTGTCATTCGACTTATTCTTGAAATGGGCGCGTATGAAATATCCTTCATGGATGCAGTTCCAAATTATGCGGCGTGCGATGAATACGTAAAGCTCGCTGCAAAAAAAGGCTTTAGCAGTCTTAGAGGCTTTGTAAATGCTATCTTAAGAGGTGTAAGCGAAGCGCGCTACGATGAGTCAAAGCTAAGTGAAGCTGCGAAGCTTTCCATCCCGCAGTGGCTTTATGATAAATGGTGTGCTGAGCTTGGCACTGATATCACATCAAATGTATGCAAAGCCTTTTTAGCTGAGCATAAAACCTGGATAAAGGTAAATACCCGCCTTATCTCCACGGAGGATTTGGCAAATGCCCTGCAGGCTCATGGTATTTTCGTCGATAGAGATGCTAATCTGCCTGAAGCGCTTAGTATATCCGGCTTTGGAAACATAGCCTCTCTTAAAGAGTTCAAAGAGGGCAAATTCTATGTGATGGATAAAGCCAGCCAGAGTGCCATGCAGTTTGGTCTTAATGGCATAGCAAAAGGAAGCAGTGTGCTGGATATCTGTGCAGCACCTGGCGGCAAAAGCATCTGTGCAGCTATGTGTGACGAGGTGGCTTCCGTTGAATCGAGAGACCTTTCTGATATGAAGGTGTCCAAAATATTGGACAATATAGACAGACTAAAGCTAACAGATAAAATGACAGCGAAAGTTTGGGATGCGACTGTTTTAGATGAAGACAGTATAGGTAAATATGACCTCGTAATATGTGACGTCCCTTGCCTAGGTCTTGGAGATATCGGAAGAAAACCAGATATTCTGCTTCGAGCGTCACTAGAAAATCTGGGATCACTGGTCGACTTGCAAAGAAGAATAATAGCTAACGCTGTAAAATATGTAAAAGCAGGAGGCAGAATCATATATTCCACCTGCAGTATTACAAAAGAAGAAAACCAGGAGAACGCAGCATATCTGCTCTCGCTTGACAGCTCCTTATGCGAGGTGACTCAAAGGCTTATTTTACCAGATGGAAGCTGTGATGGATTTTTTGTTTCGGTATTCGATAAAAGATAATGAGTGAATTAGTAGATATTTTAACATTAGAATATGATGAGCTGTCTGATTTCGTGGTAAATGAACTGGGCGAAAAGGCTTTCAGAGCGAAGCAGATTTTTGACTGGCTTCATGTAAAGAAGGTCGCTACATTTGATGAGATGACGAATCTTTCGGCTTCTGTCAGAACAAGGCTTAACGAAATAGCCATACTTCATAATCCAAAGATAGTGACAAAACAGGAGTCAACTGACGGCACGAAAAAGTATTTGTTCCAGATGTATGATGGCTCATATATAGAGAGTGTTTTTTTGCCATACAGCACAGGGGATTCTGTGTGCATTTCCTCACAGGTGGGATGCAGGATGGCATGCTCATTTTGTGCATCTGGAATCGGCGGACGTATAAGAGATTTGTCTGCTGGCGAAATGCTTTCGCAAATATATGCCATAGGACGAAATACTGGTGTGAGAATAGATGGTGTGGTGGTCATGGGCACAGGAGAGCCGCTTGATAACTATGAAAATCTTTTGCACTTTATAAGAAACCTGACTGATGAGCGCGGTAATAATCTTAGCCAGCGTTCACTCACTGTTTCGACATGCGGACTGGCACCTAAGATTAAAATGCTGGCTGATGAAAAATTTTCGATAAATTTAGCTATTTCTCTTCATGCTCCGACACAGGAAAAGCGAGCTAAAATCATGCCTGTGGCAAATAGTTATCATCTGGAAGTTCTGATGGATGCATGTCGGTATTACTTTGAAACTACAGGGCGAAGAATCACATTTGAATACAGTCTTATAGACGGTGTGAACAACACTGAGGAGGATGCAAAGGAGCTTATCAGACTGCTTAAACCTCTAAATTGTCACGTGAATCTAATTCCGGTAAACCCGGTTACAGAAACTGGATATAAATCGCCTGGCCGACCAGCGGCATATAAGTTTAAGGAAAGGCTTGAACAGGGGTTATCCCATGTTACCGTAAGACGTGAAATGGGTGCAGATATAGATGGTGCCTGCGGACAGCTTAGAGCGAAAGCCAATGGAGATTTGAAGTAATGATAAATATAGTTTTACACGAGCCTGGCATTCCGCAGAATACAGGAAATATAGGAAGAACAGTTTGTGCGACTGGAACCAGACTTCATCTGATAGAACCACTCGGCTTTTCGATCAGCGAGAAGGCTTTAAAGAGAGCTGGTATGGACTACTGGGACAGACTGGATGTTACGACATACGCTACATACGAGGATTTCCTGGAGAAGAATAATTATCCAAAGGTTTATATGGCCTCGACAAAGGCGCCAAGAGCCTATACAGATGTTTCTTATGAAGATAACTGCTATATCATGTTTGGAAATGAAAGCAGGGGTATTCCGGAGAAAATTATCTACGAAGCAGGGGACAGAGCTATCAGAATCCCTATGGGACATGATATCAGGTCACTGAATTTGTCGAATTCTGTAGCGATAGTTTTATATGAAGCATTGAGACAGCAAGGCTTTCCTGGATTAGAGGAAGGCGGACAGCTTAGGGAGTATAGATGGTAATATGAAAATAGTTTTTATGGGAACACCGGATTTTTGCATTCCGGTATTAAATGCGATACATGAGTCAAAGCATGAGCTTATTGCTGTATATTCACAGCCAGATAGGCCTGTCGGAAGAAAGCAGATTATGACACCATCTGACGTAAAGGCTTGGGCATTAGAAAAGGGCTACGAGGTCGAGACGCCTGTGAAAATACGCACAGCTGACTGGGTGGAAAAGCTTAAGTCGTATAATGCAGATCTTTTCATAGTGGCTGCCTTTGGTCAGATTTTAAGTCAGGAAGTGCTTGATATTCCAAGGTATGGCTGTGTGAATATTCACGCGTCACTTCTGCCAAAGTACAGAGGCGCATCTCCTATCCAGTGGTCTATCATCTCAGGTGATGAGTACACTGGCGTCACCACCATGCAGATGGACAAGGGTGTTGATACTGGCGATATCATCATGCAGGAAAAGGTAAAGATAGAGCTGACAGAAACGGCTGAATCTTTATTTGAGAAGCTCTCATTTGTAGGTGCTTCACTTTGCATGGAAACTATAAGTGCGATAGAAAATGGTACAGCAGTCAGAACACCTCAGGATCATGAGGCAGCCACTCATGTAGGAATGCTTACAAGAGAGACAGGTAAGCTTGATTTCAGCAAATCTGCTAAAGAATTGGATTGCCTGATTCGCGGAGTGACTCCTTGGCCTGGCGCATATTGTCAGATGGATGATAAGAGACTTAAGATTCTAGAGGCATCTCCAGTCTTCGACGGTGCATTTAACGGGGAAAATGGTCAGATTATCGAGGTGAAAAAGGATGGCTTTTTAATAAAGTGTTCTGAGGGTGCTTTGTTTGTTAAGACTGTCACACCTGAAGGCAAGAAGGCTATGAATGCAGGAGATTTTGCAAGGGGATTGCTGGCCGGTTCAATAATAAAGCTAGTGTAAATAAGAAAATCTTTTGGAAAAGAATATTGGTTATCAAGTAAATGACGTCGTCTCAGTATGAGGCGGCGTTTTTTGAGAAAGCAGAGGTATAGAAGATATTCTCAGTTAGAAGAGAAATTTATTCTTGAGTAATAACGCTAGGTGTGATAATATAGCATTAACGCATAGCGTGAAACGAAGGATGAAGATATGGCAGATTATATTTTAAATGATGATAGAGATGTAAAAGATATTTTAATTGAACTAAGGGAAAGTATCGGTATGAACAGGCATCAGTTTTGTGAGTACTTTGAAATTCCATATATGACAGTAAGCGACTGGGAGCATGGCAAGAAGCGTGTTCCTAAGTACTTTCTGCGTCTGCTGGAATATTATGTAAAGATGGAACAGATGAAGATGGCAAAAACAGAAGATAAAAATAGTTGAATTAAGCTGCATTAAAAAGATTGAGAGTTTGGAAGAACTGTAGTCTTAAAGTCACAAATTGTGACTTCAAACTTGAGGATACAGATTGGAATCTCAAGATGAGATTTTTATCTATGGAAGAGGATCAATGGAAGATACAACAGAATTGAGAACGGTAAAAGCTATCAGGGATCGTGTGTATGTGCTTCGAGGAGAGCAGGTGATGATAGACAGTGATCTGGCGGACATTTATGGCTATGAACTCAAAGCTATGAACCAGCAGGTAAAAAGAAATCTTGAACGTTTTCCTGAAGATTTTATGTTTCAATTAACAAGAGATGAGGTTGAATTGGTGAAGTCACAAATTGTGACTTCACGAGA
>JAZRWF010000092.1:0-28691 GCA_045599565.1 Lachnospiraceae bacterium | reverse complement strand
AGCCTTCTTAGTCTCTGGCATAATGGTAACGGTAAGCATAATGGTCAGTATTAAATTAACAAATACCAGTGCAAGTATAATAACTGTTATAAGATTCTTTTTCATTCTTCCCTCTTAATTCGCATCCTTAGAATTAAATGAATTGAATACTTTAATCTCTACACGTCGATTTCTGGCACGTCCCTCAGCTGAAGCATTATCAGCGATAGGTACATACTCACCACGGCCAGCCGACTTAATATGAGCTGGATCTATACCAGACTTTTCACGAATATAATCTGCCACATACAGTGCACGATACATAGAAAGCACATCATTGCTCTCGTACTTAGCAGTAGTGATAGGTACATTATCAGTATGACCTTCTATCTCGATGACGTTTCCATTATAGTACTTTAGGATAGAAGCCAGCTTTCCAACCAGTTCAAGTGCCTCACCGCGAAGCTCAGAAGAGCCCGAATCAAAAAGCAATGCACCATTTAAGGTGATCAAAACATAATTAGAATTAAAATCAACATCGACTAAATCTTGAATTCCAAGCTCAATCAGCCTGTGCTCGATATCCTCGGCCATAGCCTCGCTCTCTTTTATATTGGCCTCTTCGTACGCCTGTACAGCCATCTCCTCAGTGATATCTATACCACCAGTTTCATTCACATTTGTCTGCTGGTCAGACTGACCTTCATGTTCAAACTCCTGATCCCTTCCATCTGTAACACTCTGAAAGAAGGTGTCAAACATCTGGAGCTGACTTATACCCGAGCTGATCATCATACCCTCTCCCACAGATGTTCCTCCTGCAGGTAATATCGAAAAGCTCGACTGCAAGGATGCTATCAACTGATCAAACTTCTCTGAATCAACCGATGACATCGAAAACAGCAATACGAAAAAGCAGAGCAGCAAATTCATCAAATCAGAGAAGGTGGACATCCACGCAGGAGACCCAGCTGGTGGATCTTCTTGCCTTTGTTTTGCCATTATTCTCCTCCCTCGCTAGAAGCTGCACCTCTATCGCCAGGTGCAAGGAAGCTCTTAAGCTTTTCCTCGATAACACGTGGATTCTCTCCTGCCTGAATAGAAAGAAGTCCCTCCACTGTAATATTCTTAACCATAAGCTCTTTTTCATTATTCACCTTAAGCTTATTAGCCACAGGTGCACAGAGCCAGTTCGCTATCAAAGAACCATAAAGAGTGGTCAAAAGCGCTACCGCCATGTTAGGTCCGATAGTAGACATATCATCCAGGTTCTTAAGCATATTTACAAGTCCGCAAAGTGTACCAATCATACCCCAGGCAGGACCAAGTGCTCCCCAGTTATCATAGAAAGATATAACCTTCTTATGTCTGTCTTCCACACAGGTAAGCTCAGTTTCCAAAATGCCCCTAACCAGTTCCGGCTCGGTTCCATCTACTACAAGCATGATTCCCTTTTTCATGAAATCATCCTCCAGATTTCTGGAAGCTTCTTCCAATGCCAAAAGGCCTTCCTTTCTCGAAGTGTTTGCCAAATCCAGGATACTCGTGATAGCATCCGCTGGAGAGCCTACTGAAGGCTCCTTAATAGCCAATGTGATACCCTTAAGACCATTTATGAAATCTGGCAGCTTACATGATGAAAGCATCGAAGTAAGTGAACCAAAAATAGTGATAATAATCGAAGGTACATCTATGAAGTTAGGAATAGCAGCTACACCACCGGAAGACACGATACCAAAGATAAGCATCGCAAAACCAAGTGCTATACCAGCCAAAGAAGCAATATCCAAGATTTAGGCTCCTTCCACAATATCTAGTGTCCAGCCATTTAGGCATAGTAATAGGGCACACTAATACACCTTTAATAGATTTTACTAAATTTGCACTAAAATGTCTACTATATTTTTATAAACCAAAAGACAGCCGAAGCATCTTCGGCCGCCCTTTTTATATTATTTTAACTATCTCTTAAGGTTTATAAGCTCTTCAAGAAGTGTATCAGAAACTGTGATAATTCTTGAGTTAGCCTGGAAACCTCTCTGTGTTACGATCATATCCGTAAACTCTGAAGAAAGGTCTACGTTTGACATTTCCAGCTGTCCGGTACTCATAGAACCGCCATCAGCTGTAACCTCTTTTCCGATACCATCGAAGTCACCAGAGTTAAGTGTCGTTCCATAGCAGTTATTACCGAGCTCTTCAAGACCTGATGCATTTGCAAACTGCGCTACAGCTATCTGTCCAAGAAGTACTGTATTACCATTGTCATAGGAGCCGTATATCTTTCCGCTCTTATCTACCGAAAGAGATGTCATAACACCGAGCTTCTTACCAGCTCCTGTAGTGCCATCCAAATCTCCTCTTTCTACCTCTACTGTAGAGCTTCCGCCGTTATCGTAGTTGAGAAGACCTGTGAAGTCAAGCTCTACATCCTTGAATTCATCACCGAGCTTAGAGAGCTGCATAACCACTCTGGTTCCCCTCTCCTCATCGCCATCACCGATCGACTCGAAAGTACCCTGTTCTTTATCAAATGCTATCTGATAGCTGGTCGCTTCGTATGTTTTCACGAGCGTACCACTACTTGGATCCCAAGTCACATTCGCCCCTGGTGTATTGGTATATCCTACAAAAATATCAGTTAAATACTTCTGATCTTCAGTGCCATCCTCTGCCCTAAAATTCATCATCAAAGGCTCAGTAGTACCAAGGCCATCTGAAGTAGTATATGTCTTACCGCCTTTGGTGTAAGATACCTTATAGTCAGAGCCATCCTTAACGACAGTATAATCCTTGTTTAAATCATACTTTGTAAAAGTTCTTGTGGTATTTCGATCTGGAACACCGAATATGGTCACAGCTTTTTTGGCATCTGTATCTGTACCTTGTAAAACCTCTGCATTATCCTCGAGATGCTGCTTATAGATATCTATCTCTCTGGTCTTTTCACCGATAGTCTGCTCAGATGTAATACTTACAAGCTCTATGGAATACTTCTTGTCATCCGGATTTTCTACCTTGATAGAAAACTTGGCTGTGTATGGATATCCAAGGTTATCATAGACAGTCATGGTACGATAGTAACCAGCCTCCGATGTAACATCTGTACTGTTCTTATCGATAACTCCTGAGAAGGTACCATTAGTAGTAGCCTCTGGTGAAGAAGTAAGATTCTTAGGCTCCATAATACGAAGTGGAGAAACTGTATCCTGTACGATATCGCCCGTCTCCTCACTTACCTGCCAGCCCATTACCAGATATCCAGTGGTGGTCATAGCCAGATTTCCTACACCATCTACATAAAAGCTGCCAGCTCTTGTGAAGAGGTTCTCTGAACCATTATTTACAACGAAAAAGTTAGTGGAATTCGAATCTGTGAGACGGATATCAAATGCCTGTCCTGTAGACTGAGCAGCACCTGCAGAGGTGATAGACACCTTGGTCGCACCATTAGTAACACCAAGACCGATCTGCTTAGCATTCGTACCACCTACATTCTTGGTAGCTCCAGAAGCACCCTGCGTAGTCTGATACATGATATCTGAAAAAGTAGTACTTGAAGACTTAAATGCTACGGTATTTACGTTAGAAATATTATTACCTATAACATCCATTTTGGTCTGGTGGGTCTTAAGACCTGATACACCAGAGTAGAGTGATCTCATCATAGTGGTGACCTCCTTAAATCGGACGGTCGCTGTAAAAAAACCTGCCACATCAGTCAGTCAGTGGCTATAGCCTCCAGAAGGTCCGGCTATGCTATTACAGCTCCGTCAATGTTTGTAAATATGTTATCTCTTGTGGTATCCAGCTGATCCATAGCTGTAACTACAGTAGCATTAGGTACATTTACTATAAATGCTAAAGAGTCTACCAGCACTAAGGAATCCTTAATACCCTTGCTCTCTGCCTTAGCGAAGCCATCATTCAGTCTGGCTGTTACATCCTCGCTTAAGGTAATTCCTCTAGAATCAAGTCTGCCAAGAGCATGCTTCGAAAACTTAAGTTCCGGTGTAGCCCCCAGCTTGCTGGCCAGTATCTCCTCAAATGGAGATTTCGTGTCGCCGACCTTTTTAGAATCGGAGACACGATTATTTAAATACTGTGCCTGAACCTGTTCTATAGAGGTAAAATTTCTAATAGGTTCCATAAATTCACCTCATCCAAATACTACGCATCCATCGGCTCACTGAGATTAGCAGCAGCGTCTGTAGTATTTTCGCTTACATTTTCTTTATCGGCACCCTCCATCGCTTTCTTTAGTGCCTGAATACGATTATATGCATTTTGTAAGAATTCTACCGCTTCCTTATCTACGAAGCTCTGCTGATATGAATTCATACCGTCAAATACCGCCGCAGCCTTAACCACCTTCTCCTCGTCGGCAAGTGTGAGCTGACCAATAGGTGGAATAACTTTAATCATATCTGACAAAGTACCGCTTGCGATAGATGCCAGATAATAATCCTCATCCACGATACTATCCAGCTTGTCAATGCTGTAAAGCTCATCGTTTATAGAAAGCATTCTTCCTGCATCTGTATTTTCGATAAAATCTACTCTTCCTGAGATAATGCCACCTTCGGCATTCTCATCTAAAATAGTAACATACTTACCGACCAGCGAATTGGCCTCAAGAGTCTGCATTTGCTCCTGAACTGCCTGTACAGCCTCGATTTCAGAAAAGCTGGCAAGCTCTTTAACATACTCAGTATTACTGGTAGGCTCCAGCGGATCCTGGTACTGCATCTCAGCCACCAAAAGCTGCAAAAACATTTCCTTGTCATATGCACCCTTTTGTCCATTAGTCTTCGAATCAGCTGCTGCCGCATTACCCTTTTCTCTTATAGCATCTACATCTATACTAAGTGCCATAGTAAACTTCCTTTCTAAAACGACTATGCCTGATAGTCAAGTGTGCCGCCGTTGTCCTTCATAATACGTGCTGCCAGCTCTTCCTCTTCACTCATAAGCCCCATCAGATTATCAAGTGCATCTATGTGAAGTGAACGTCTGGTAGAGCTTCTAAGCTCTTCCTGGTAAGCGCCCTCCTGCTGCTGTCTTTCCTGACCCTGCTCTAGATTTCTTTCAAAGCCATGTGTTCCAACAGAAACCTCTATGTCATTTACCTTAGTACCAGAAAGCTCAAGCTTCTCCTTGACCTCAGCCAAAGAAGCCTCAAGCGCTTCCTTAACAGCAGAATTTTCCGTCATGAGTCTGGCTGTTACCTCATCGCCCTTTTGGCTGACCTGCATATAAATCCTTCCAAGTCCCTCTGGATTTAGAATCATCTCCATGGTAGTCTCGCCATTGCTCTGCATAATAGAAGCTCGCTGAACTATCTGCTCGATGATGTGAGGAACCTCTACGACTTCCCCGGAAGGTGTGGTAACTTCCGTAATAGCTTCGCCAAAGCTCGTTCTATCAGCAAATGCTATACTCTCATTTACCTGCTGGTTATTATTTACCAAAGCCGGTCCATCGTTCTTTTTTGAATCCCTTTCAAACTCCTGCCCTTTGTTCTCATTTGAGGAATTTTCTGGCTTTGTCATTTCCTCTGTTTTTACAAAGACCTCGCTTGAATCCTCATCCAAAAGCTCTATAGCTGGCTTCGAATCAACAGTCTGACTTTTTCTAGCAGCTTCGCCGATTTCCACCGGACCCACAGTATCCTCTTCCATCAGCTCCTCATTCATTTCCAACGAAATCATGCTGGTGACCTCTGAGGCGAATTCTTTGAAATCAAAATCCGGTGTCTGTTCTAAGACATCCGCTGCACTGGCCAAAGACATGCCATTTTCTCTGTTGAAATCTATCAACAGTTCTGTTATTTGCTCTGAAAAATTGGAGAACTCCTCTGAAAACAGCAAATCCGTATCTACGGTGCCAAGTTTTTCCTCATCCATCGCAGTATCACTGCTAAGTGTCAAAAATAGATTCTTGGCCGCTGAAAAACTAGTGAGTTCAGTGATATCCATACCCAAAGCATCCATCGCATCTGTTATTTTCTCAGGTTCGACATTAAGAGTCTCCTGTAGAATTTCAACAATATTTGCGATGATTTCAGAAACTGCCTCAGCCATATCTGTCACTTCCTCTTCGGTAAGCTCTTCTGACTTTACCTCGGACTTAACATTTACTGCTGTAGCTTCTTTTTCAGCTGATACTTCCTTGGTATCTGCTGATTTAGAATCCGGCTCCACATTTTCATCTGCCTTCGTGTTTGCAGAAGAAGCATCCGCCGTCATCTCTGGCTGCTCCTTAACCTCTGAATCTAAGCTCTGGCGGTTGTCACTCACTCTCACTACGGTCCGAGCTGTGACGCCCATTCGTGGGCTTGCTTCGCTTTGATTCGCACTGGTCAGCTCCATGCTTTTAGAAAAGGTCGACATGAAGGATGCTTCGCCTTCACCCGCTCCCTTATCCGTAGGCTTCGAACTATTGTTAATATTTAACATGTTCATCGCCATGGAAACATTTGCACTGGTCATGCATTTTCCTCCTTTATGTAATTTTTCGAAGTATCTAAGGCTCTAAAATCTGTGTTAGTATCGCCGCATTCCTCTCATCCATAGCAGCTAAGATATCTCCTCTGTTGGCAGGCTCCATATGATCTAGGATTCTGGCCACAAGAGCAAAATCATCTGTCATGGTGTCAAAGATAGCTGCAGCAGCCTTTGGCTTCATGTTGGAATAGGTCTCCACATAATCCTTAAGATCCTTTTCCATCTCGACCTGCTCTACTACCTGACGATAAATTTCCTCAGCCCTCTGTGGATTTATGAGCTCATAATACTTCTTATATTGTTCTATATCGGGCGCTCTATCCGAAAAAACAACCTCATCATAAAAATTATTTTTTTCTTCTTCAAATGCAGCCTCAGCAGCCTTGTAACGAGAAAGCTCTGTGGCAGCCGTCGTAAGCTCAGAAATCTGAGCCTCTGAGCTGTTTCCCGCAGCCTTGAGCTCCTCTATCAAAACCTCCAGCTCCTTTATTCTAACTACGGCATCCTCCACCGAATCATAGCGGTAGCCATCATCGGAGGCATCGTATTCCTCTATGCCTGGCAAAATATATCTGACGTAAGGAACATCCTTGAGCATAGGAAATAAGACCGTGGAGCCAAAGCCACCCACGTCCATCTTAATAAGTATTCCAAGAATAGCCAGCCAGATTAATACGATCAAAAATCCGACCAGTCCCATAACGACTTTTCCGAGGAAACCGACCTCATCCTCATCCATATCTAATGCATCGTCGCCCTTTTTCTTCTTTTCTTCCTTACCCTTTGCCATAGCTAATCCTCATCAGCCTCTTTAGTTCCGTATGTGTAACTAACCAGCTGATCTATCTCCTTACTCTCTGCCAGAAGTTCCTCCTGAAGGAACTCTGTATAAGCCTTCTCCTTGAGGCTTTCGTGCATCTTGCGATCCTTAATAATATCATTCAGGCGTCTTCTCGTTATTTCCAGCGCCTTTTGAGCCTTTGAAACCTCTATCATCTGATCTCTTATAATGGATTTCATCGCATCTATAGCAGACCTGGTAATCTGAAGCTGCTTGACATCTATTTTACCCTGACTGCCCTCTTTTAGCTGTCTTTCGTAGTCAGCCCTTCGTATTAAAAGCTCCCGAAGCTTATCCTGCTCCTCGTTTAGCTTGGCCTGCGCCAGACCGAAGGCAATCTTTTCCTGCGACTCCAGCTTCACCTTAATATCCAGTATATTTTGCATTCTGTATGCAAAACGAGCCATAACTAATCCTCAAAAAGTGCTGCGAGTGCAGCTATCTCATCGTCAAACTCAAACTTTTCATCTGTACTCTGCTGTAGATAAGCATTTACTGCATCTATCTTTTTTATAGCATAATCAATATTCTTATTCGAGCCCGACTTGTATGCACCGATATTTATTAAATCCTCTGCCTCGTTATATGTAGCTAAAACATTTCTAAGCTTTCCGGCAAATGCCTTGTGCTCCTTGGTCGCTACTGCAGACATAACACGGCTTATCGACATCATGACATCTACAGCGGGATAATGATTCTTCTGTGCAAGCTTTCTGTTAAGCATTATATGACCATCCAGAATAGATCTGGCTGTATCACATATCGGCTCATTAAAGTCATCTCCATCTACCAAAACAGCATATAGCCCAGTGATGCTTCCCCTGTCAGAATTGCCCGCTCTCTCCAAAAGACGCGGCATCTCTGCATACACAGACGGTGGATATCCTCTGGTAACAGGCGGCTCACCTGATGCTAAGCCTATCTCTCTTTGAGCCATAGAAAAACGTGTCAGATTATCCATCATCAGAAGCACATCCTTGCCCTGGTCTCTAAAGTACTCAGCGATAGCTGTCGCGGTAAGCGCTGCCTTCTTTCTGATAAGTGCAGGCTTATCAGATGTCGCTATAACTACTACAGAACGTGCCATGCCCTCTGGTCCCAAATCACGTTCTACGAACTCTCTGACCTCACGACCGCGCTCTCCTATAAGAGCTATTACATTTATCTCTGCTTTTGTATTTCGGGCGAACATACCCATGATAGTAGACTTACCTACACCAGAGCCTGCGAATATTCCTATACGCTGACCCTTACCTACAGTTATCAGTCCATCCACTGATTTAACTCCCAGCGGCAAAGGCTCTGCTATAATCTCCCTTGCCATAGGATCCGGGCTGTCTGCCTCTGCAGGATACTCGTATGGAAGCTCACCAGGTGCAAAGCACTCAATATCTGTAGGCTCACCTATACCATTTAAAGTGTGACCTAAGAGTGCATCCCCCACAGCTACAGTAAGCGGCTTTCCTGTATTTTCTACCTTGCAGCCTACCCCTATGCCATCCATCGCCTCAAAGGGCATAAGCACTAAGGTATTCTCCTTGAAGCCCACGACCTCAGCTCTTACAGTCACACCATCCGCATAAATGTAACATAAGTCCTTCAGCTTAGCCTCAGGACCTATTGATTCAACCGTAAGACCTACTACCTTAGACACTTTTCCGTAGGACTTAAAATATGTACCTCCCTCGAGGCCTTTTAAAGCTTCTATATCCAAACTCTCAGCTTCCTTATTATGCTCTAAATTACGCCAGCGCCTTTATACGCTTTATAAGCTCCTTTAACTGCGTATCTATTCCACAGTCAAAGAGCCCTCCATCTGTCTCTATAATACACTGTCCCTCTGACATCAAAGGATCCGTCACAATGTCTATGGTAACCATAGTGCCTACCCTTTCTACGATGTCGTCCTTTCGACTTTTTAGATACTGCGCATCAGGCTCACAAACTCTTATTTGCATCTGATGTGTAGCCTCTATATTCATAAGACAATTATCTAGAAGATGATATAAAATCTCCGGCTCACAGCTTAGAGTCGCACCGAAGACCTTTTCAAAGGTGTCCATACAGAGGTTTACTATATTCCTCTCCATCGAAAGGCGCTCCTCTTCTATCTCACGCTGCATGGCATCTATCTGCTGCTGCATCTTAGCCTGAGACTCCGCCAGCTCCATGGCGGCCTTCTGAGTGCCCTCGATATAGCCCTCCTTCTTGCCATCTATTTGCGCCATTTTCTTAAGCGCATCACCATCTATCTGAGCCTGATTTAATATCTCCTGTGCCTGCTGCTGGGCCTCATCTATGATTTCCATAGCCTCGATTCTAGCCTGCTCTAAGGCTTCCTCTGCAGCTCTTGTATCCACCACAGGCTGTGAGACCATTCCCATATCAGATGAGACTGCTCCTAGCATACTCTCATCTGCATTCATGATAGAATCAGCCAAATCCAGAAATTCATTAGGCTCTACACCCTCTGGAATATCATCGCCAGCCTCACGAAGTGCCTTCAGCCTCTTGGCTCTAAGCATTTCCTGCTCCCTGGCTCTCACTGCTTCATCCGCTCGTGAATTGCTATCTATGGTAATAGATCTATCTTCATTTTCTTCTTCCGGGATAATCTGGTATCCAAAGATAACATTAGACAACGAGCTCGTCACCTCCGCCTCTTGAAACTATAATCTCTGCGGCATCCTCGAGCTTTCTTATGATACCTACGATCTTCTGCTGAGCTTCCTCTACATCCTTCATACGTACAGGACCCATAAATTCGATATCTTCCTTTATCATCTGAGCCTGACGAGAAGAAAGGTTCTTAAATATAGCACCCTGAACCTCTTCGTTAGAGCCCTTGAGAGCCACCTCAAGGTCATTAGTCTCGACATCTCTAAGAACACGCTGTATAGCACGGTCGTCCAGAAGAAGGATGTCCTCGAATACGAACATCTTCTTTCTGATTTCCTCTGCCAGCTCTGGCTCTTCGATTTCCAAAGATTCCATGATACGCTTTTCTGTACCACGGTCTACTGTATTAAGAATAGCCACTACAGAATCTACACCACCAGCGATAGTGTAATCCTGGTTAATAAGAGATGAAAGCTTTCTTTCAAGCACTCGCTCTACAGCCTTAATAACCTCAGGTGAGGTTCTGTCCATCATAGCTATACGCTTAGCTACATCTGCCTGCTTTTCTGGAGGAAGTGCTCCAAGAATAAGGGATGCCTGACCAGCTGAAAGATATGAAAGAATCATAGCTATAGTCTGTGGATGCTCCTCCTGTATGAAGTTCAGCACCTGTGAAGGCTCTGTCTTTCTGATAAACTCAAACGGACGCACCTGAAGAGAAGCAGTAAGTCTGGTAATAACATCCTGTGCTCTGTCTGTACCAAGCGCCCTCTCCAAAAGCTGCTTCGCATAATCTATACCACCCTCAGCTATATACTGCTGAGCGAGACATACCTGGTAGAACTCGTTAGTTACCTCATCCTTAAGCTCCGGAGAAATACTTCTGGTGTTCGCTATCTCAAGCGTAAGCTCTTCGATTTCTTCCTCCTTAAGATGCTTAAATATCTGAGCAGACTTTTCTGGTCCTAGAGTAATCAAAAGAACCGCTGCCTTTTGTACTCCTGAAAGATCACTATCAGCCATAATTAACCCCAATCCTCATTTAGCCAGTTTCTAAGCAGACTAGCTGCCGCCTCAGGCTTTTCATCCACAAACTTTTCGATAAGAATACGCGCTTCGGACTTCTCGTTAAATCCGATATCCTCGAGCTCGCTTTCCTCCTGCGTAGCAGTTATAAGCTCCTCTATAGATACTTCCTCCTGAACCTCTTCCTCCTGTTCGGTTCTAAGGCTTCTAAATACTACAAAGCCAAGAAGTGCAA
Source organism: Lachnospiraceae bacterium (assembly GCA_045599565.1). GTDB lineage: Bacteria > Bacillota > Clostridia > Lachnospirales > Lachnospiraceae > Pseudobutyrivibrio. The sequence continues at coordinate 17,485 of JAZRWF010000092.1, read as the reverse complement.
AGATGAGAACTGCCAGTATTATCTCTAAGTAATCTGTGATGGTTCTGCTGCTGCCAGAAGAATACTGGAACATAGGAACCTCGTATGCTACCACCGAAATGCGATCCCTGGCTATACCTGTAGCATTGGCTACCGCATTTACAATATCCTGATCTACCTCGAGCTTAACCCTGTCAGAATTAGTAGCTACGAATTCATCAAATGTAACATCCAAATTCTTAAGTGTACCATTTTTATTTAAGTCATCCTCTGAATAAACCACATAGGATGTGCATGCCACTGTGACCGATGAGGTATCATAATCTATAGCACCCACCTCCTTGACTATCTGAGTGATAGTTTCATTCGGCAGGAAATCCTCCTGTATCTCTGAGGTGGAGGTATTATTCTGCTGACCATTGTCAGTCACATAGGTGGAATCATCCTGATTTGAGTATGTGCCAGGCACACCGCCACTTCCTGAGGTAGACTCCGAATTCTTCTGATATCTGCTATCCAGATAGCCCTGACTCAAGCCTTCCTCTACCCAGTATCTGTACTCTGTTTCAGTCTTCTGGTCAAAGTTCACCACCAGATTCATACCTACTTCTACAGAATCATAGAGATTCGTCTGCATAAGAATATTTCTCACATCCGTGGCCATGGTCTCCCTGACCTTATCTCTTATAGAAAGATTCGTGCTGGCTATACCGGCTGCTGAGTTATCTGATGCTCCTGAAAACAGTACATTTCCATTAGAGTCCAATATAAAAATATTCTCTGTCCCCTTATTTCCTAGGCCTGTCGCAATAAAGTTCGCCACACCTGCAGCTGTCTCTGCATTTATAGGGTTATTAAGTGTGAGGATAACCCTCGCAGAGCTCTGAAGATTCTGTGTGATAATAGTTCCGTCATTCTCAGGAACATTCAAGGCTACAGACGCATCCTTGACAAAGGACATAAGCTTTAAATGATCCTCCAGCTGTTGCTCCTTATATTTAAGATACTTTTTATTATTCTCTGACTCTGTGGCAGTAAAGCTGCCATTAAATACCTCATCTAAGCCAAAGCCTGTAGAAGGAATAGAATTCGAGCCCAAAATAATCCTAGCATTTGTGATATCCTTCTCCTCCACGCTGAAGCTAAGCGCATCCGTAGAGAGATTATAATTTATCCCATTATCATCTAAAAGCTGCTTTACCTCCGCAGACTCTGCTGTATTCGTAGCTCTGTAGAGCGACACCCATTTAGGCTGATTCATAACCATGAAGAGCACCACAAAAGCGACTATAACTACAGCAGCTATAGATACTATCAAAATCTTTTGCCTGTTAGTGAAGGCTCTCCACCAGTCAAGTATTCTGTTTATAATGTTTTGTATCTGCTCAGGCATGATAAGCTCCCTGGTTTATTATTTATTCTTTCACATAACATTAAATCTGCATATTCATAATAGTCTCATAGGACTTAAGAACCGCATCCTTTATAGCCACTGTGTACTGAAGTGCGATGTTAGCCTTCTGTTCAGCTATCATAAGTGAATGTGCATCTGTCATCTCACCCAATAGAAATGCTGTCTCCATAGACTCAGCATTCTTCTGCAGGGCATTTGTCTCCTTGAGATTATTCATGACAGACTTAAGCATAGAATCAAAGCCCACATTCGCATCTACACCGTGCGGTGCCGTTCCTCGAACTGGGGTCTGCCCATATAATGCATTTAAAGTTTCAATAGACGCTATCTGCATCCTACACCTCTGTTAACTATTAGTTTCCTATACTTATTCCCTGCTGCACCATAGACTTAAGCGCACCAAATGCTGTCACATTGGCCTCATAAGAACGGCTGGCGTCTATAAGGTCAGTCATCTCAGTGACCGTGTTAACATTTGGGAAAGACACATAACCATTCTCATCTGCATCAGGATGCGATGGATCATACATCATAATATAATCTGTGGTCGTATCCTCAGAAACCTTAACAGCCTTAACACCGTTTGCCTTGTATCTAAGCTGCTTAGTCAGAACCTCGTCAAATGAGTCGGTCGTCAAAGGCTTCTCCTCAAATGTAACTATCTTTCTTCTGTAAGGTGTACCATTCTCTGTTCTGGTGGTACTTACATTGGCAATATTCTCAGCGATAATATCCATTCTAAATCTCTGAGCTGTCATGCCTGATGCTGCTATATCAAAGCTTTGAAAAAGGCTCATTCTCTACCTCCGTTATTTAATCATCGCAAATCGCTTAAACTGATTATTAATACTGGTAACTATAGCCTGATAACGAAGCTGCTCAGAAGCCAGCTCTACGTTCTCAGTATCCATATCCACGTTATTTCCATCTATGCGATAATCATATCCGGCATAATCATCATATATGATAGGCTCTAAGTGATCTAATTTCTTATTCACAGCATGATAGGCCTGATCCATATTCTTATATTTAATCTTTATCAGCTCGTCCTTTAATACTGACGAGAACTCCACATCCTGTCTCTGGTAGCCAGGTGTATCGTCATTGGCTATATTGTTAGCTATGACAGTCTCACGAAGATAGCTGGCAGAGGCGGCTTTTCCCAAAACGTTTACATAATCAAACATTCCTGAATTAATCATGCTCTCTCCTTTCAAACACACTTTAAGCCAATAACACCTATACCCATTATAATGATAAAAGTTAAAATATCAAGACTTTTTTCACATTATATTGTGTTTTAAGTTTTGGCTTTCCACAAAAAGTAGTAGAACGAAAAAAGGACCTAAAGCTATCCTTTAAGTCCTTTTAAACCGTATTTTTCCATTCCTTTGGAGGTTATTCACCCTTTCGCATACGCCTAAGCTCCTCATATAAAAGGTCGTTTTTAACCTTTATATAGGTTCCTTTCATGCCACTAGATCTAGAGTCGATTACTCCCGCACTCTCCAGCTTTCTAATCGCATTTACGATTACAGATCGGGTTATACCACTAGTATCGGCAATTTTGCTCGCTACCAATAGTCCCTCTTTATCTTTTAATTCATCAAATACTAAATAAATCGCCTCAAGCTCAGTGTAGCTTAGAGTGTTAAGCGCTGACTTTACGACCAGATTTCGCCTGTTTTCCTCCGCAGCCTCCTCGTGAATGGATCTCATCATCTCCAGTCCCACCACGGTACTTCCGTACTCGATTAAGATGATGTCATCTATATCATAAGGCTTGTCATAGCGGTACACAAAAAGGGTTCCCAGACGTTCTCCGCCTATATCTATGGGCGCTGTCATAGCTGAAAAGAGATTCATGTTCTCCCCTTCAAAGCCCAGGGTCATTATATTCATGTTTTCTCTGGTAGAAAGAATATCGAGGAAGCGATCATTTAAATCTGCATCGATAAACTCCCCCACTGTATCGCACAAAAGCTGATTCAAAATAGCCACATCCGCCTGATTATGCAGTCCCAGCAGCTTTCCCTTCTTGCTTATAACCAAAATATTGGACACAAGTACCTGACCTAACACCTTACAAATGTCGTTGAAAACCACCTTTGACGAATTATTATTATGCAATAATTTACCGATTTTACGTGTCTTGTCAAGAAGTGCAACACTCATATTACACCTCTGTCTCGACCAGATCCATAACAAAGCGGCACTCGTCATTTGAGCATGCAGCCTTTTTACCCTTTTCCACCATATAGCTTCCACACTTAGGGCAGAAGGTACCAGTAGGCTTAGCCCAGCTGATGAAATCGCAATCCGGATGTCCCTCACAGCCGTAGAATCTTCGTCCCTTCTGAGAACGTCTTATTATTATATCCTTTCCGCACTTAGGGCAGGCTACCCCTGCCTTCTCGACAAAGGATTTGGTGTTTCGACACTCTGGGAAGCCAGGACAGGCTAAGAATTTTCCATGTGCGCCATCCTTGATTACCATCTTTCTTCCGCAAAGCTCACAGACTACGTCTGTCTCCTCATCCTTGATTTCCACCTTTTCCAGCGAAGCCTCAGCAGCTATGACAGATTTGTCGAGATCTGGATAGAAATTGCTCACAACGGACTTCCACTGAACTGTTCCAGCCTCTATCTGATCAAGTAATCCCTCCATGGTAGCGGTAAAGTTTTCATCCACGATAGACTTGAAATTGTCTACCATAATAGAATTTACCACCTCACCTAGCTCTGTCACAAAGAGATTTCTCTTATCCTTTGCTATATAGCGTCTCTTAATAAGTGTGGTTATGGTAGGCGAATAAGTAGAAGGTCTTCCTATTCCAAGCTCCTCTAAGGTTCTAACCAGCGAAGCCTCGGTAAAGTGAGGTGCCGACTCAGTGAAATGCTGCTTAAGATCAAAGGCCTTAAAGCTTAGCTTCTGTCCCTTCTCCAGCTTGTTTACACCTACACCCTTATCGGTTTCCTTTCCATCTTCCTCCTCAGCTTCTGTATAAATCATCATAAAGCCATTGAATGAAGGATGTGACTCACTTGCATTAAATACTGAGCCCTTTGCCTCTATAGATGCTGTGATAGTCTCATATATAGCATCAGCCATCTGCGAAGCCACGAAACGCTTCCAAATAAGCTGATAAAGTCTGAACTGATCTCTTGATAAGCTATCCTTTATATCGCTAGGCAAAAGAGTAATATCCGAAGGTCTTATACACTCATGGGCATCCTGTACCTTTGTCGCACTCACCTTGGCAGTTCTGCTCTCCGCGCTCTGGTACTCCTCACCATAGTTTTCCTTAATAAATGCTGCCGCACTTACCTTCGCCTCGTCCGACACACGGGTAGAGTCAGTACGAAGATAGGTTATAAGTCCAAGTGTTCCATGTCCCTTTACATCCACACCCTCATAGAGCTGCTGAGCGACAGACATGGTCTTTTGTATAGAAAAATTAAGTGCCTTGGAAGCCTCCTGCTGCATGGTAGAGGTAGTAAAAGGAAGAGGAGCCTTTCTCTCCTTAGAGCTTTTCTTCACGTCTGATACGATAAAATCAGCGCCACCTAGCTCCTTCATAATCTTCTCAAGATTTGCCTTATCATTTACCTTTCCCAGCTTATCGTTCTTTGAAAAATGCGCTATAAGCTTAGAAGTACCGCTTCCTGCTGCAAATGCTGCATCTAGGGTATAGTACTCCTGTGGAATAAACTCTGCGATTTCCTTTTCTCTGTCGCAAATGATTCTGAGTGCCACAGACTGCACTCTACCTGCTGAAAGACCGCTCTTCACCTTAGCCCAAAGAAGTGGTGAGATGCGATAGCCCACCATTCTGTCAAGTATTCTTCTGGTCTGCTGCGCATCCACGAGATCCATATCTATTCCTCTAGGATTTTTCAGTGAATTCTTTACAGCGGTGTTCGTAATCTCATTAAAGGTGATTCTGCAATATGGCTTTCCCTCTAGTTTGAGCGCCTCCACCAAATGCCAGCTTATAGCCTCACCCTCGCGATCTGGGTCAGTTGCGAGGAAAACCTTGTCTGCCTTTTTAACTTCCTTTCTAATAGAAGCTAAAAGATCGCCCTTTCCCCTTATAGTTATATACTTTGGCTCATAATCATTACTTGGGTCTACTCCCAGCTGTGATTTAGGCAGATCTCTCACATGTCCCTGAGATGCTACCACCTCATAATTGCTGCCTAAAAACTTCTTTATAGTCTTAACCTTCGCTGGCGACTCCACTATTACTAAATACTTTGCCATTACTTTACCTCATAAAACTGTTGCTAAATACAACTTTGGGTAATATACAAAACAAAAACCGAGTTGTCAAGAAGAAATCTGACAACTCGGTATATTGCTTCATGAAATGCAAACTATTTTAAGCCTCTTCCTTTTCGTTCGCTTTAGCTTCTCTTTCATCTCTTTCCTTCTTAATCTTTCTCTCTAAAGAACGATTACCATAGAAAAGAAGAACATCTAAAATAATGAACAAAGCAGCTAACAAAAAGTTACTAGATGAAACGATGCCTGCTATGTTTCCAGCATAAATATATCTGATAATGCAGAAGAACACCTCCACGCAGGCCACCACACACCATACTGCATCCTCTATGATAACGCGGATAATAGTAGCTATGTTAATCTTATTCTTTTTCTTCTCGCGCTCCTCTGCGTTTACCTGCTTAACTTCCTTAGCCTTAGACTTGGCAGAATCCATGTCCTGCCCATTAGCCTTAAGGTTTTCCTTTACGTCCTCTACTAATGCCTCTTTATAATCTCTTTCTCTCTCTGCCTCGTTATAGTATTCCATTATTCTCCTCCTAAAGACCTAGGTCTTATATAATACTATCCTTCTATGAAACTACTATTTCTTGTATACTGTCGGCATCCTCAGATAGCGCCCATGCTCGCTGCTGCTCTAGGCATGCATCCCAGGTCTTTGTGTCCGCCAGTATCGTATTTATCGCCTTTACAATATACCCATAATCACCCTTTTTTGCAATATGCTCCGGTGCGACAAATGCTTTTTTGTGAAGGGTGTCCTTAAAACCAAAAATAAGCATATTTCGAAGAAATGCCTCATACACAGCATTTAGAATCTCGCTATGATAATTTATATCCAGATAGATGTCACATTCATTGCAAAGCTCTCCAACTACTGCAGCTTTTATATTAGGATATAAAGTTACATTATTATACTTACCTATGGCTAAAAGCTTTGAGCTCATCTCAGTGATAGCAGCTATGTGAAATGCCACATCAGGAAGGCTCTTTACTATCTCTTCCAAGCATTCAATACTATCTGAGTTTGTAAGTATAAGTGCCTGCTTCGCGTGATTAGATTCTCTCTTGAAATTATAGACATAACCAAGAGGCATAACCTTCGCGGCATCAGCCCCCATACTGATAAGCTTCTCATAGGCCACTCTGTCAGATACCAGAACTCTTCCTGCTCGTTTAGCAGTGCCCCGTAATATACTTTGCATATTTCCTGGAATAGAATCATATACCGCTTCCTGCCAGTATAATACGTCACTCCTTTTCCCTTTTTCCAGTTCTTCGCTTACAAAAAACGGATAAGAGAGCGAATTAAACACAAGCCTTCTGCCTGTAAGCTCAAGCATCTTTAATATATATGCAGCCAGCTTAGTCTTATTCTCAAAAAAGAAAATCTTATTTTCTACATTTACAATGACGTCACCTGTCACATAGTTTTCTACCACGCACTCTCTTCCCTTTGAATCGAAATAGGCTCTGTTTACCTTCTGCCCCTTATTATTAAAGGCTGTTCTCGACCAAAGCGCACCATATTTATTATAATGGTCTGAGTATCTAACCACTCCTCTGTCATCCAGCCAGTCTACCACCTCTACCACTCTGGCATGCTGACCCTTGGCATAGAAAATATTAGCTCTTTTGTGACTTTTATCCCAAACATCGGCTGATGTATTAGTCGCCTTTATCTCCCAAAACTGCGGAACCTTAATCTCATTAAAGTACAAAGGTCGCCCCGGCAAATCCGTATTCTCTGAAAAGTCTCCGAGAAAGACCGAATACACCGATTCTATCTCATCCGGCAGAAAGCCATTGTCATTTAAAACTAAGGTAGTATTTAAGACCCTTGATAGAGTAAGTGAAGTATACAGTTTTTTTGCTTCCTCGTCGAAGCTATCCAAAAGGAGCACTATTTCATCAGATTCGTTAAGCTTCTTTCCCAAAGCTTCACCACCTCCTCCTTCAAAAATGGCTTTGCTATCTCATAGGATTTCTCATGTGTTTTTTCTACATCATCCTCCTTGAAAAGCTTAATAATAGCATTTGCCAATGCATTTATTTTTTCACTCTCAGTCATCCTTTCCTTTACAGGAAGCAGATAACCATTTTCTCCATCTCTTATAAATGTAGGATTTCCGTAAGGAACATCAAAGCCTATGATAGGTAGACCAGAGCCCACTGCCTCCAAAAGAGTAAGACCAAAGCCCTCTGAGCCAGACGCTGATATGTATGCTTCATAGCCTGTATATACATCAGTAAGGTCATGCTGTCCCATAAGTCGTACACGACCTCCTATCGAAAAAAGACCTATAAGTTTTCTAAGCTTATCCTCCTCTCCTCCTTTTCCGTATATATCCAGGTTGAGATCTGGAATCTTATTCTTAGCTACATTTACCGCCTTAATAATAAGATCTATATGCTTCTCATTCGCAAGACGGGATGCGGTTATAAGGCTGTGCTTCTTTCTAGGTGCCTCCTCCTTAGGATATCTTAGTTCATCAAGTGCACCCACAGGAATAGTTACCACATTAGGAAGCCTTCTATTCGGATAATACTTTTTGTACTGCTCTAAAAGAGTCTGCCTTTGAGCCTCCGTAGAGGATATAAACAAATCATACCTCTCGCTATTAGCAAAATCATACTCATAATAATTATTCCAAAGAATATAAGTATCGTCTGTGCTGCCTTCACTGTAATGATCTGCGTGAAGAATGGTAACAAGCTTAGCATCACCTGCATTTTCAAGTATTGCCTGACCTATCCCCGTGGTTCTATCTATTATCACTATATCATCGCTGGTCAGCTTAAGCGACTTGACCAAATATCCAACGAATTCTTCCTTTGAACAAAGAATAGTATCCTGCATCCTATAGGTAACGAAATCACCATCTATGATTTCATCATAGGCCACCGAGCCATCTTCATTAAAAAACCTGCGCTGATAGAGATGTGCTGCTCCGTCGAGTGGTGCATAGTATTCACTAAAGCTTCTGCAGTAGGTATAGAAATCCTTTCTGATAAGCTTTCCATTTTTTACCATCTCTACACGGCTTACTATCTCAGAATCCTTATTTACAAAGTAAACCCGATAAAAGTCAGATGGACCAGAAAACTCCAGAACCCCTATATCGCCATCCCTTGTCTCTTTATAGGAATCATCTGAAATAGTCTCCTTCAGTTTACTAAGAGTATATGAGTTAGGTGCTATTTTTTGGTCAGTGAAATAGAGATATAGCCATATTATTTCATCATCGAAAAAGCCTATATTCTCAGTCATCGCCTGAATGTTATCCTTTGGAAACATATCAGTAAAAATAAACTTAGCACTAAGTCCGGCTGCTCTAAGTGCTCTGGCTCTGTAAACCTGTGCATATTCCACGCCGCTACTGGCCCATCCTATTCCCAAATTAAAATTGTAAATCATACATAGAATCCTTCTTATTTATGGTGGTGAAATAATAAGCTTACCCTTTTTATCATGCTTCCACTGAGAAAGCAGAATGATTCTCATAGTCTGCTTTCTTATATTATTCTCCATCTGACGGTACGACTCTAAGCCTTCAGCCTGATATTCATAGGTTAGATTCCTTTGCGCACTGCTTCGTCCTGCCAATGCTGACTGGAGCTGCTGAAGATAATCTACCTGTTCTACCCACGCATTGTCTACTGCTGTAAGCATTGCGATCCTGGCAAACTCCTGCATATTATCCAGTCCGCCTATCTCAAATTTCTTATCATCCCATGTTCTTCTTACCAGATTTATGAGATATTTTCGAACCTCATCCTTTTTAGTAAGCTCCACACCTGCTATCTCATCCAGGTTTACTGTATATGAAATATTATCCTGAATATATCTGATGAGATCATTTTTTTCTATCGGCCAGGTATCCCTGACAAAATCGTCTATATTTCCTTTACAGATGCTAGTAAACCGACCCCTGTTAAACTCTATCTCAGATAAAAGCCTATTCCTGCTGTCGTAGATCATATTGCGCTGCCGGCTAAGAACCAGATCATAATCCATAGCCTTTCTTCTGCCCTGCACTGCATATTCTTCACCCAGTCGCTGAGTTTTGTCTATTATATCCTTCAGCTTGCTCTTGGTGATAGGTATCTTTGAACTAACCATCTTGTCCAAATTCTTCGGACCATTCTGAATTACGATATCATCCTCTAAGGATACAAAGAACCTGCTTATGCCAGGGTCTCCCTGTCTTCCAGCTCGACCTCTCGCCTGTCTCTCCTGGCGAACATTTATCATTCGACCTATTCCTATTACGCAAAGACCTCCCAGCTCCTTAACGCCCTCACCCAGCTTTATATCTGTTCCTCGTCCCGCCATGGAAGTGGCCACAGTCACAGCATTTTTCTGTCCGGCCTCCGCGATTATCTTTGCTTCCCAGAACGCATTGTTGGCATTTAGCACATTATGAGAAACCTTTTCCTCCAAAAGCAGCTTACTAACGACCTCAGTCTGCGGAATAGTGGATGTAACTATGAGCACTGGCTGTCCTGTCGCATGTGCCTCGAGTGCTGCAGCAAGTGCTGCTGTAAACTGGGCCTTCGCATTCTGATAATACTTGTCAGGCTTATCTATTCGCTCTACTTCCTTATGCGGTGGAATAACTAGTACATCTGTGTCATATACATCCCTGATTTCCTCAGCCGCATCAGAAATCGTTCCACTCATTCCAGACATAATTGGAAACAGTCTGAAGAAATTCTGAAAGGTGATGGAAGCCATGGATCTTGTCTCCTGAGATATCTCCAAATGCTCCTTTGCCTCGAGAGCCTGATGCATACCGCCTCTAAGCTTAACACCCTTCATAAGTCGACCTGAAGCATTATCCAAAAGCACCAGCTCCTTTGAATCAGATATCACATAATCCTGTCTTATCTCCATAAGTGTATGCGCTCTTAATGCCAATACCACATGTCGATAAAGCTCAAAATACTCTTCTCTAAAGAAATTATCTATCTTAAAATACTTCTCAGCCGCCTTTATTCCATCCTCCGTCAACCATGCCATTTTTTCTTCGACAGTATAGTCTATGTCTTCTCTAAGCGTTGTGACGAAAAAATCAGCCATCTCATATAAATTTGACTGCACACGAGGAGAGCCTGATATAACAAGTGGTGTGGATGCTGAATCCAAAAGCACAGAATCCGCTTCATCTATAATAATAAAATTAAATGGTCGTAAATATCTGTCCTCATCAGAAACTGCCAAATTTTCCAAAAGATAATCAAACCCAAGTGTACCGTGTGTGGTGTACACTATATCCGCTGCATATATCTCTTTTTTTCTGGAGTTTTCTATGTGCTCCTCTGAGGATTCCGTAACACCTGCCTCTATGGTAAGTCCCATAAAGCGATACACTTCACCCATTTCCTCGGCATCTCGCGCTGCTAAGTATTCATTGTTTGTAACCAGGATGGCACCTTTGCCGCTAAGTCCGTTTACATATAGAGGTACCGTAGCTGTAAGAGTCTTTCCCTCACCGGTATTCATCTCCACGAGATACCCCTGGTGCATAGCCACTCCACCCATGATTTGAACATCACGTGGATTCTTGCCCAACACCCTTTTGTCCGCCTCACAGATGACTGCCACCGCCTCCACAAGGATGTCATCAAGTGTCTTTCCCTGCTTTAAAAGCTCTCTGAAATATGGCGTCTTTGCCTGAAGTTCTTCGTCGCTAAGCGAGGTGAGCTTATCCTGTTCCTGATGAATTCGCTTCACTAATTTTTTCAGTTGATTGATTTTTCGCTTAGCGTTCATTAAACAATTCTCTGATAATCAAATAATGAAAATCCAAATGACTGACACCAGCCGATATTAGCTGGACCTTATAACTGTAGGTTCTTAACGGACACCTGAAAGCGGCCTTTGACTCGTGCACTATCACATCTCCTGCCTCATCATCATACTTGTCCAAAAATACAATACGAATCAAGCAGCCACCCTTTTTATTCGACTCCATAGCCACTTCTATTTCATACTGTCCTTCACCATCTATAATAGGAAGCTCCGGCTCCATCTTCTGACCTTGAAAATTCGTGCGGCTGTACCACTCATTGATAACAGTTCCAGGCGGCATCATAGAATTAAAAAACTCTACATGATCCTTCGCTATATAATTTATTTCAGAACCGTAAATATAAGAATTTGCGGCATATTCATTCCAATAAATTTTCCAGCTGTCTGCTCTCATTCCTATTTCTTTCTTCCAAAGTCATCGCTTAATATACGATTATACTGCTCTACAAACCATTCCACTATCGCAGCAGAATTATCATTATGCCTTCCATGTACGCCGCGGCTTATTATATTGCCTCCCACAGCACCCAGCTTTCCAAGCATTATCTCATAAGTCGAGTCATCATAATCATCCTCTATCATGTAGCTGAGCACAAAATTCGACTCTGACCAATCTGTTTGGTCGAATTTATCCCAAAACTTTTTGTTTAGCGCCTCTATAGCCTCTCTGGTCGAGCCTCCCATCTGGTAATTCAAAACATCCAAAGAGGTAGGAAAACCTCCCGGCCTTTTTAAGGCCTCATTATCAGCTATATACCCAAGCGACGCCAAAGGCTTACCCACTATCATAGCATGCGGTCTGAAATCACAGCCATAGTACAGAGCTCCGCTTGAGCCCATCGAGATGCCTGATAGAATAAGCTCATTGTGCTTAAATCCTAACCTGTCCAGATAACCCTGTATAGCCTTAACCATGGTTCTTTCATACTCAGTACTTCCCATGTAAAAGCCACCGCCCTCGAGTCTGGCCTCAGCCACCAAAAGAAATGGTGCACCGAGCTTTCTCATCATGTAATAGCCCTCGAAGCCCTCCTGTGTCTTATATCCTGAGAAATAAACATTTAGAGGCGGCTTCATATCACCTGGATCAAAGTAGCAGAATATTTCCTCTTTTTCTGAAGTGATATACCTGTCTCCTCCAGGCAAGAATACGCCCTCTCCTTTTCTAGAAAACCTGTCATGTAATCCGCAGAGTACCAGTCCGCCTTCTCCCATAGCCTTTATCGACATAAAGAGATATCCCGCCTCATTAGGATTATCCACTACCACAGTTTCCTTGAGCGCATTCTCGTCAAATGTCCATGTTTTCACTACATCTGAAAGAGACCCACTGCGTATCTGAGTAACCTCAAGCGCTACATGAACCGTATCATCAGACTGATATTCAAGCCAAAACTCTATTGGCTGATCTGTCGTCAATGGCAGATTGTTTCTAAGGTAGGCTACCTGAGACATTTTACTTGAAAAATCTCCGTACAAAGACAAACCTATTCCGCCCATCTGCGATATTTGTCCTTTAAAATTTCTGGAGACAACGAAATTGTTTAGTCTGGACTTCTCACCATAGGATTTTTCAAAGTAGTTCTTAAGACCTTCTGTAAAGAATTCCTTTAACTCATTTCGGCTTATTACCTTTCCTTCTTTAAAATCGAAAAGCTTTTTCAGATTTCCTTCGATAGGAGTCTCTGCTGTTACAAACAAGCCATACGCTCTTGTCTGCTTTATCAGAATCGGAAGCTCGGAGTCCTCTATCGGCTTATCTAAAATAACAACATCATATATAGTTTTAGTAGCCCTATTTATTCTTGTTCCAAAGTTATACTCTACATAATCAGGAACCGGAAATGCTCTGGTATAATTATATCTTCCAAGCTGCAGTACCTTTATATTATCCAAGGGAAGCAAACACCTCCTTCCACTTGTTCAAAAGGACTCTGGTCGTATAGCCCTTACCCAGCTCAAAGCTTGCTACAGAAGCATCATTCCAATTGTGCAAGGTATCCAGATAAAACTTCAGAGACTGATGTATATCCTCCACCTTTGCAAGAATGATACCATTCGCATTATTCTTCACATACGGAGTACCCGTTTTTACTATCTGTGGCACGCCCATAGAAATGGCTGTAATCTGAAGGTAAAGCTCAGGCACAGCTCGAAGATCCATAAGTATTCTCTGCTCACGCATGCTTCGGCTGACAGAAAGCTCCGTCACGCACTGCTCAACCAAAAATCTTTGTGGAATTTCCTCTCCATCTACGCCGGTCTGAGGTCCCTTCTTTTTGGCTTCTTTTTCTACAGCCCACTCTTCAGGAAAATTATTTTCCCTTAATATATGTCTCACTTTATTTAAATAAACATTCTTAAGCCCAGGATCAGAATTTCTTGAAAACAAAATTATTCTTAGGTATTCATTTTCATTTGCATATTCACCCAGCTGAGCTATCGCAGTTTCAAATACCTCATCATCCAGATTATCAATGGGCAGCATCACCTTTTGAACCTCGAGCTGCTGTGAAATACCAGGATCTACTCTGGTGTCGTAAGGTGTTATCTCCACTAAATGTTCTATATATTTTCTGTGCTGCGAACGAACCTTTTTAGAGGTTTCCACCGAGTCAGTTATGACATATCCCGCATCGACCATAAGTCTTTTGACTTCCATTGAATCAGCGCTGCTTCGGCTTCCAAAGAATGACAAAATTATCTTCTTATAGCTGAGCACCTGCGAAAGCACAGCCTCATGTCTTTTATGCATAGCTACGCAATAAATATCATTTCTATTAAAACATTCCGTAACAGAAAAGAGAACCTCTTTAATGACATCATCTAAACTGTCATACCTGCTCTTTGTATACTCTTTTACATCACCCTTTTCATTTATAAGATATTTGTTGTTATATGGATTTAATTCCACATGTCCGTCAGAGTAATACTCCGTCATTCGAACCTTTCCATGTACATCCAAATATTCGCGATAGCTAATGCTATTATCCATATAATGGTCCACAGCAGCCAAAAAGCCTCTGTCATCATATATATTATGACGCGCTAACACCTCATTTTCATATTCATCTACAGATGTCATATTGCCATCCTCGCCGAAATCTATCTGCGCATATTTTTTTCCATCTAACATAGCAATAGTAACAAACGGGGTGAAGATAAACTCTATGCCATCAGGCCAGCCAAGATTTTGATATGAGAAAACTGCCATGCGCTTGGTATCGATACCCAGCATATAGTCAAAAATAGAAATATAAGGAGCATGATACACACTTTGTCTGTGCAAAAAATGTCTAAGATTAGGCGCAAAACTAAGAAGCAGCAGTGAGTAATCCCACGCGCGGCTTCTGTGAAAGAGCTGAACCTGCTTTACAGTGTCGTCAAACTCTGTAATCAGACGTCGACTGTGCCATGCCAATTCATTCTCATTCCATGTATTCTCTTTGTACCAAGCTGGTATAAGATAAAGCATCCTTGCTCCTTAATCACTAACCAAAGCAATCCTTTCGCTCCAGTTTATAGAATTTCAATTTAATTATATCAAAGTTTAATTGTAAAATAAAGTTTTTCTGTGATATAATGACATTTATGAAAGAAACTTCCGGTAAAAAATTAGTTAAACATAAGTTTTTATATACATTATGCATTCTTTTACCTTATCTAATAGGAAAAAGAATGCCTCTTTTGGGTATAGATCATTCGGCTTTTCAGCTAGGCCCTGACGCAGCGCAGGCCGTTATGGTACAAGTCCTTGGTTCCGATGCAAATATGAGTTCTATCTTTGCTCTCGGTATCACCCCTTCCATGTTCGCTGGCATCATTGTTCAGATGTCTACCGCATTCAGATCCAGAGAAAAACGCGCCCGAATGTCACCTAAGGTTATGGCTTGGGCTAATATAGCCGTTACTCTTGTTCTCGCCATCGCCATGGCTATCGGCAGACTTTCAGAGCTTAAGTTTTCCGTTGAAGATCCCGGACTTTATATTAAAACATTTGTCGTCATACAAATGGTAGCTGGAGCCTGTGTCATCCAGTGGCTTATCTCCAGGAATAAAAAATATGGCTTGGGCGGCCAATCCGCTCTCATATATATAAATGTAGCAGATGGATTAGTGGCCACTATTATGAAAGCCGATAGAGAGGACTTGGTTTTTGCGCTTGGTCTTTCTCTCCTTGCTATGATAATCATGGTATTCATGGAAAATGGAGAGGTAAGAATTCCTGTAAAACGCATTTCTATCCATAATGTATACGGTGACAAGAACTACCTGTCCTTTAAGTTTAATCCTATAGGCGTCATGCCTATTATGTTTACCTCCGCATTCTTTGTTATCCCCCAGGAGCTCTTTAAGGATCTGACACGAGTTTTCCCTAACGGATACACCACCAGATTCATCGCAGAATCTATGGTTATTACAAAGCCTATCGGAGCAGCCACGTACGTGTTCATTTACTTCCTGCTTTCCATCTTCTTCTCGTTTGTGTTCGTAAATCCAAACGAGATCACAGAGAACTACCTGAAGTCAGGTGATATCATTCCTGGTATCCACCCCGACAAGCCCACCAAGAAGTATCTGACGAAGGTGCTTATGCACCTCGCTGTTTTCTCAGGGTTGGTTATGGGCACATGCATTGGACTGCCTCTTCTATTACAGCTTCTTGGACTGATCAGTTCAGATTTGATGATGATGCCCTCCACCACTATCATGCTGACCGGAATCTTCATGACCATCCGCTCTGAAATGAAATCCTTAAATGACTACGATTCTTACCAGCTGTTCATCTAGCAGCTGGTTTTCTTTTTATCTCCCTACTGCTTTGACTAGTCCTGATTCGTGTGTTTTCTCTACCACCACGCGTTCTCACAACTCTGCTTTCTTGGCTAGCCCTGACTCGTGTGTTTTCTCCACCACTACGCATTCTCACACCTCTGGTTTCTTGGCTAGCCCTGACTCGTGGTCTTAATTTTCTACTTGCTCTCTCAAGACCAAAAACCGCCGATTTTATCCATTTTTTGGTCTTGTATCGACAAATGCATAATAGAGGCCAAAAGTTCACAACTTCTTCACAAAATCAGCATGTTTTTGGTCATAATAGGCATACTCACAGAATTAAGACCAAAATCCTTCAACAAAAAAGGCACTACCGATCTCTCGGTAGCACCTTTTATTTAGTATTGACTTTTCTATCTAGGAATTAGTTATCCTCTTCCTCGTTATCAGCCTTTACTTCCTTGAAGATACCCTTCTTGTTGTACTTATCGTATGCTGTCTTAGCTGTAACTGCAGCTACTACATAAGGAATCCACTTGAACCAGGTCTGCTGATTAGCCTCTGGAACAATGCCGTGAAGTGGTGTCTGGTTATCACCAATTACCACATTACGTCCTGCGAGAGGTGTAGTGTTATCGTTAATAACAACAGGGTTCTCATCAGCTACCTGAACATTTACAGGCTGTGCAGGAGCTGGATTTACCGGAGCTGGATTAATAGGTGTAGGCTCCGTTGGACCAGCCTGTGGTGTAGGTGAATCCGGAATCTCTGTAGGAGCTGGTTCATCTCCACCCTGACTTGTACTATCTACAGTGCTTGTAGAAGCCGTCTCACTCGTAGATGCTGATGTGCTCTGACTAGCTGAGGTACTTGCACTTGCCGATGCACTTGTGCTCTGGCTTGCTGAGGTACTTGCTGATGCACTTGTTGACTCAGATGCTGATGTGCTTGCTGATGCACTTGCACTATTTGAAACGCTTGTGCTTGCGCTTGCAGAAGCTGACTCACTCGCACTTACTGATGTAGATGCACTTGTTGACTCAGAAGCTGATGTACTTGCTGATGTGCTTGCTGATGCACTTGCACTATTTGATGCACTGGTGCTTGCCGATGCGCTTGTTGACTCACTTGCACTTACTGAATTACTCAAGCTGGTAGAGGCACTAACACTTGTTGAGGTGCTTGCACTCAATGAATTGCTTGTGCTTACTGAATC
>JAZRWF010000091.1:0-55289 GCA_045599565.1 Lachnospiraceae bacterium | reverse complement strand
ACGGCGGTTACCACTCCCGTTATCACAGACACCATAAGCATCTTTTCAAACTCAAAATGAAGATATGAAAGCGATACAAAGCTTATTATAAGAAGCACTAAAAGCATCCACCCAAAGCCAATTAATCCTGTAATAAAAAAGAATAATATGTCAAGGACCACATCCTTGGCTGTAGGTGTGCCATCATCTATGTAGCTAGGCTTTGCTTTCAAAACATCTATCGACTTTTGTACATCATCATCATAGATTTTCGCCATCTTTCACCTCTTCTAATCGAACAGCTTAGACCCCCACAGAGTCAGCTGATTCTCCACTCCAAGTGCTGTGAAAACCATCGTAGGCACAGTCGTGCCCTCGACCTCCATCATCAGTACCTTGCCATGATAATTTACACCATCCAGCGTCAAATGTATAGCACATTCGCCACCTGCTAGCTCCCAACTTCCTGTCATATCCCCACTTACAGTGCCATCCTGCTCTAGGGTGAGTGATTTCGTATGACTTACACCAAGGTTTGCATAGTCTATCTTCATCTCATGCAAAATCACATCATAGTCGCCAGCCACCTTATCAGCCGATACATCAGAAGCATTCAGCTTTTCATCACTGGTCTGATATGGTGCAGCCACCAGCCATCCATCCTCGTTCACGAAAAGCTGATGAGTCTTTACATAATGTGCCTCAGAGCCATCTGTCGTTCTGGTATGGAATACTATATAGGCTCTTCCGTCATCATCCACAAAGGCAGAGTTGTGACCCTGTGCCACCTGACCCTGGGTCATAAATCTGAATTTGTAGCCACCGAAGAGGCGCACTCCTACGGACATATTAAAGTTTTGCTTATACACATCGAAGTAAGGATCATTTCCAAGAGCGTCCACGTAGTCGCCATCTGGCCTTTCGCTCCTGAACACTCTTATGTTATAGCCGCCCTTTGCCTCAAGGCCGCCATATGACATAAACAGATAATAGTAATCCCCTATCTTTTGGATGTAAGAAGCCTCACCTGATACATATCTTCCGCCAGCTATCTTCTTTCCAAAATATGGGTCACTGTGTATGCTGTCCTCATAGGTCACGCTCATATCGCGAAGTCCTGTAGCCTCATCCAGCGCCAGCATAAAGATACCGCCGCTCCATGAGCCATAGCTCATCCAAAGGTTTCCGTCATCATCATAAAAGACGCAGGCATCTATGTTGTTAGGATAAAAGTCGCCCCACTTTTTATTCTTATATCGCGTAGGGTAAGCAGTCTCACCTGTAACCGCTGCCACATCTGTCTCATCGTAAAACTCTTCCGTTCTAAAGCCAGAGTAAACTACTATTCCTTCGTAGGTCCAGTCACCCTCTAAGGTATCCGCGGTAAGAAGCACTATACTTGAATACCATTGCTCACCGTCCACAGACAAATACATGCACCACTTGCCCATGTCCTTGTTATAGATTACATCTGGGGCCCACATATAGCCATCGACCTTATAGTTATTCGAACCGTGTGAAGACCATGCCGCCGGCTCTGCCAGTATATTCCTGTAGTCCTTGCTGAGATTGTTAGTAAAATACTCCCAGTTCTGAAGGTCGTAAGACTTACACCACGCCCTGTGCGAGCCAAAGATATAGTAGCACTTCTTGCCTTCATTATCCTGCCCTACCACGATAGACGGATCGTGACAGGCTACAGTCTTAAGCTTCTTCTTTAGAGCACTGTCGACCTCTACCCTATTTTGATACATCACTACATCTACCTTGTAACGCACCAAAAGCTCCTGACCTCCATAGTTAACATTCAGATATGGTCTGAGCTTAACCTTCTTTATGTCTCCAGTGTCCATCGTCTTAGCAGCCGCCTTTGGCGCTTCTATAGGAGTATCCGAAAAAGCAATAAGCGTTCCCTCATAGGTAGATGAGGCACCTGGGGCAAGGTTCGCACTTAGCTGCGGAGTACCTATTTCGCCAAAGTCCTTCGCATTGTCAGCGGACACATAGATTCTGCTCACTGTGTAATCCTTTTTATTGTTTGTGACAGTGAGTGTGTAGTGAAGCTCCTCGCCAGCCTTATATTTTGACTTATCTGTCACAAGACTGACCTCTATACCATCCTCTTCCTTTGTAAATGTAAGACCAGCTTCCTTAGATGCTTCCTCGGTGACCTTATTCACATCTGAAGCAGCATCTTTACCACATCCACCTAACACAGCAAGAGCCAAAGCACCTGCCGCCACTATACCTAAAAATCTATTTTTTCCCATTTTCTCTCAAATATCAGTAATCTAAGCTACTATTGAATCGCATTCTTATAATCAAACACAGGATAGCCCTTTTCGTCCCAAACCACCTTCATAAGCATGGTATGACGGTTTGGATCGTAAAGTGGATCGCCTATTATGTCAAGATATGTTCTGGCATGATATACGCAGATAGGTGTACCGTCAGGAAGATAAGTAAAGCTGTTGTGACCAGGACCATAAAAGCCCTTCTCTCGGTCTGAGCGAAGCACTGGCTGTCTCTCCTTCTTCCACGCTCTTGGATCTAAAATATCCTCATCCTCGCCTATGCTGAGCATTCCCATGCAGTAGCATTCACCTGTAGCGCTGGCTGAATAGGTTACGAATATACGTCCATTGTTCTTTATGACAGCAGGACCCTCATTTACCCAGATATCCACACGCTCCCAGTCATAATCAGGTGTCGTCAAAAGTACCTGAGCTGTAGCAAGCTTCGTAGCAGATTCCATACGAGCTATGTAAAGGTTAGAAATCTGAATTCCAACACTCACCTTCTCTGCCCATATAAAATAATTTTCACCCTTGTTTTCCAAAATAGTAGAGTCCAAAGAAAATGCGTCAAATGAATAGATATCATCATCGCTTCTTTGCATTTTACCCTTCTCCACCCACTCATCAGTAAGAGGATCACTGCCCTGACACTCTAATACAAATGGACGAATCTTCCACATGTCATCTCTTTCACCTGCGGCGAAATAAATATACCATTTGCCAAACAAAAAGTGAAGCTCTGGCGCCCAAATATGACGGCTCATCTCACCGCTTTCATGCTTTGTCCAAACAGTTACTTCCTCCGCGTCCTTAAGACCCTCTAAGGTATCACTGTGTCTTAAAATGATCTTATCATAGGCTGGCACTGAAGCTGTGAAATAATAGGTACCATCATCAGCTCTAAGCACGTATGGATCTGCCCTTTGCTCAATAAAAGGTACATTGTAATCCGTCAACTTGCCATTTCTTTCTCTTTCCATAGTTACACTCACTCTCAAATATTAAAAAACCCCCTCCGACCTTGATAAAAATCGAAGGGGTGAAAAAATTATATTACTAGTTCTCAATTACTACTGAAGAGCCATCTACTGTGAAGCAGAAGTATAAGTCTCCACCAGTCTTGATACCAGTGTACTTCTGATGATATACCTTACCGTCAAGTGTAGTAACAACAGCAGTCACATCAGCTGTGTCACCGTTATTAGTAACGCTTACTACAGCTGTAGCTCCGCTCATATCAGCCTTGAAGGTATCCCAGTTCCAATCGCACTCTGCTGTAGCGATTCCGTCATAGCCAGCGCCCCAGCCCCAGTTATCTGCACGTACTACGCCATACTCAGCATACTCAGCTACATCTGTAGCAGAATGTCCGGTAGGAGTGTTCTGTAAGATAGTTACGAAGTTGTTCCAGTTCTCTGCACCAGAGGTGAAGTTTCTAAGAGTCTTTGTAACAGTAGTTCCCTTTTCTACAGCATATATAGGTGAGAACTTGGTCCAGAAGCCATCTGTGCACTCTGAATTACCTACCTGAGTTCCCTCGATCATGAAGTAAGATCCGTCTACTGTCAAGCAGAAGTATAAGTCTCCACCTGTCTTAATTCCGGTGTAGCTCTGGTTGTAAACCTTGCCTTCTACTGTGGTAACTACAGCCTTAACATCTGCTGTGTCTCCATTATTGGTAACGGTAAGTGCTACATAAGCACCGTCCATATCAGACTTGAAGGTATCCCAGTTCCAATCGCACTCTGCTACTGCTATTCCGTCATAGCCAGCGCCCCAGCCCCAATTATCTGCACGTACTACACCGTACTCTACATAGTCAGCATCTGAAGCAGCCGCATGTGCATCTGGTGTATTCTGTAAGATAGCTACGAAGTTGTTCCAGTTCTCTGCACCAGAGGTGTAGTTCTTAAGGTAAACAGTCTTTGAAGTACCCTGTGGTACTGCATAGATATCACTGAACTGTGTCCAGAAAGGTGTAGTGCAGTCTGTTGCACCTACAAGAACAGAATCAATACTGATGTATGATCCGTCTACAGTGAAGCAAGCGTAAAGATCTCCACCTGTCTTAATACCAGTATACTTCTGGTGATATACGCTGCCAGTCTTTGTGGTAACCTCAGCTACTACATCTGCTGTGTCGCCATTGTTTGTGATGGTAAGTATTACATGTGCACCATCCATATCAGACTTGAATGTATCCCAGTTCCAATCGCACTCTGCTACTGCGATTCCATCATAGCCAGCACCCCAGCCCCAGTTATCTGCACGTACTACTGCGTACTCAGCATACTCAGCTACATCTGTAGCAGAATGTCCGGTAGGTGTGTTCTGTAAGATAGCTACGAAGTTGTTCCAGTTCTCTGCACCAGAGGTGTAGTTTGTGAATGACTTTGTAACTGACTGACCCTCTGGAATAGCAAAGATATCACTAAACTCAGTCCAGAAGCCTGAAGTGCAGTCATTTGCACCTACAGCTATACCGCCTGTAGGAAGAACCTTCTCCTTGATCTCAAGAATGTCTGTGTAAGCCTTTGTGGTACCGATAGTGAAGCTAGCCACATTTGCACAGTCAAAGCTTACAGATCCAAGGTTAGAGAATGTATTGTAATCCACGTTATCCATGGTTACATTAAATGTATCGCCCACTCTCTCGATAAGAAGCTTAACATCAGCCTCTACCATTGCCTGCTCAGTCCAGGTCTTCCAGTTACCCCATGTCCACTTAAAGTTAGCCTCAGGGATATCCTTTCCGCCTGCAGTACCGGTACAGTCAGCATTTACTCTGGCTACCTCGCTGCCATCCTCAGCCTTGAAGATAATATAATAGTTATCCTTTGCATCCTTACCATCTGACCAGTGCTTAAGCTTTACCTGCATGGTCTGACCATCCGCGATAGAGATGTCCTCAGCATATACAGCATCTGCTACGCTAAAATCCGTCTTACCTAAAGATGCTATAGCATTCTCAGCTGCAGCCACATTTATCACACGCTCTGGCTCCTGGTAAGCTACTGTTGGATTACCATCAGCGTAAAGCGCAGCTACCTGCTCATCCTTTAATGCATAGTCATAGATGTAAAGCTCATCGAAAGCTCCCTTAAATACTGAATCCCAGTAGTTAATACCAAGACAGAACTCAAAGCCCTCTGCTGGGTTCATGGCACCCTTTACCACGTGGGTAGGAACTACCTCTCCGCCAGACTTCTTTGTATACTCCTTACCATCGATATAAACCTTAGCTACATTGTAAAGGCCATCTGCTGATACAGAGTTCTCATCTACTACCATAGCAAGGTGCATCCATCTGCCTACACCGCTGTCGTTTTCTGCGATAGTCCACTCTGCACGTCCAGCTCCGAGTCCATCGTTACTCCATACACAAGGGAATGCCTGTGTAGAACCATCCTCTGAGTTAAGCCAGTCAAATGCAGCCCAAAGCTCTCCGCCAGTGTGATCACCATGAATATCTGGACCCCAGATAGTATTTGGCATGTAAAGTGCACTTCTACGGCAATAGGTCCAGTAAGATACTGTATATGAGTTACCTACACCGTTTACATCAGTGAGCTTATAACCAGTGATACCATCAGTATAAAGTGCATCACCCTTTACACCTGGGATATAATGCTTCTCTTTTTCAATAGCATTAAGTGCACCACCTGACTTCTCAGTAGGAGAAATGGCAGCACTGTCATTTGCCTGATCAAGTGAGAAATAATACTTATAATCAGTTGGGATGGTGCCTGTCGCCTCTGTGGTAGTGGTAGGCTCTGTAGTGGTCGCAGCTGGAGCTTCGGTCTTCTCGCCGCAGCCTGCAAGCATTGCAGAAACCATAGTTCCACAAAGAAGGAGACTAAAAAGTTTCTTTTTCATGTTTTACCTCCAAATATTTATTAAAAAATATTAATTTCCAAATGATGCAACTACTGCCTCGTACTTAGCTAAATCATCAGCTGAAAGCACATTGTAGCCAGTAGGTCCAAAGTAAGAAATCATAGCCTCTGCATGGTAGTAGTTAGCCTGCTCTGTAGCCTCTGCAGCATAGTCAGCAGCCTTTGCTGTACCAGCATCTACTAAGTCATGAATACCGATCTTATTAAAGTACTGATCACAGAAGTTCCAGTATCCAGCGATAGAATACCAGCCGTAAGGAACAGGTCTTGTGATAGATGAGAAATAATCATCCCAGTACTGCTTGTGGTCTGCATCCTGTGGGAACATAGCCTTATATCTATCCCAAACTGCAGTATCCAAAGTCATAGGAACTGGCATGTTAGAGTGCTTAAGTGCTACACCTGATGCATTTGTAATGCTCTCGTCCTCATAGATATCAAGTCTTGCATTCCATCCATCGGTACCGATACCCATGAACTTAAGAAGAAGGTATCCCTCGTAAGGATGCTGACATGAGGTAGATACACCACCGATGTACATGTTAGCGATTACGTTGTGCTCCTTCTCATCTACTACGTTAGGAGTTACATAAGGTACGATATCCAGACCATAGGTCTCCTGATATCCGTCTGTAGCCCAAAGGTTCTGATATGACCAGAAGCCCTCTGAGAATACTGCTACGTGTCCTGTAGCACCGAACCAGGTACCCCAGTCACCAGACCAGTCTTCCATAGCCTGTGTATCCTGCTGAGGAGCTACATAGCCGCCGAGCTTAAGATCTGAGAAATCCTGCTCACCGACAGCCCAGTAAGAAAGATCAAAGTCATTTCCATCGAAGCCGAACTCACCCTTAATAGCTCTTTCTGCATTAGAGCATGCAGCGATACCGTAAAGTGAATCCATACGGTTATAATAGCCAAGTCCATAGTACTTCATACCTGAACGGTCATCTACAGTAGCAGCCTTGATAAGGTCTATCATCTCAGACCAGGTCCAGTCTGTTCTAGGCATCTTGAGGTTCAGCTTTGAGATAACATTTCTATCGATAAAAATAGCACTTGGCTGGAACCATGTAGGAAGACCAAACCACTTGTCTGTATCGAACTTACCGATACCATAATTCCTGATAGAAGACATCATGTTGTTCATATCTGGGTCAGCTTCTACATACTCAGTGATATCTCTCCAGTACTCATTTGCAAGAGCTGTATCTGAGTCTGTTCCAGAGAATACATCTGGGAAGTTACCAGCTGCAGCAGCTGCTGAAAGGTCTGTACTCATATCAGCTATCTGCTTACACTCTACAGTGATATTAGGATACTTCTTCATGAATGCCTCTGCCATGTGCTCCATGGTAGTCTCATCCTCATAGTGCCAGTAGGTCAGAGTAATCTGATCCTTTGTAACACCGCTCTCATCTACCTCACCGGTAGACTTTCCGCCAGAGCTCTTTGTGCCGCCGCAGCCGCTCAAAAGTCCAGCCACCATTGTCACCGTAAGAAGTGCGGCTACAATTGATTTCTTTTTCATAATCTCCTCCTTGTTATTAAAAGATTAATAAAATTCGTTTATATATGAACCCCTTCCCATCAGGGTCATAACCATTATTACTCTCCAGTTATACCAGCTCTGTCTATACTCTCTACGAACTGCTTCTGCAGGAATAAATACATAATGAGCAAAGGTAAAATGCTGAGTGCTGTCGCAGCCATTCGAACTGATTCATTCAGGCTGGTAGCCGTATCACCCACAGATGCTCTGGTGTTAAATGACATGTCAAAGTCCTTTAGCTGTACTACCAGGTTCGTCCATACGCTCTTAGCGGCCAGACCCTGCACATACATTTCTGTAAGATAAGATTCGTTCCAGTACCATACAAATGAGAACAAAACCACGGTTACTATAGCTGGCACCGCCGAAGGAACCGCTATTCTAAAGAATGCCTTAAAATGTCCTGCTCCATCTATGGCTGCCGCCTCCATCAAAACCTTTGGTATCTGGCGGAAGAACTGGAAGAATATCAGTATGAATATAGGTGCATTTAGTCCATTTCCTAAAATCGCAGGAAGTATAAAGGTCCAAAGTGTTCCAAGTATTCCCATATCATTGTAAAGAACATAGGTCGGAATCATGGTAACCTGATTTGGCAGGATATATGAGAAAATCAATATTGCCATCATAATTTTCTTTCCCTTGAACTCATATCTCGCGAAGCCATAGCCTATCACCATACAGATAGCTACGTTGCAAAGAGTAGGCAGTCCTGCTATAAGTATTCCCTTTCCAAAGGAAGCCCAGAAGTTCATGGATTTAGCTGCATCTATATAGTTCTTTAAATACAGCGCACTTGGAAGCCACTTTACAGAGGTATCCAAAAGATCATCCTGACTCATGAAGCTTGTGCTTATCATGTAAAGCATTGGATAGATGTATACAAAGCCTATACATATCAAAAGTGCATAGATTACAAACTGCTTTCCCACACCCTGAGTCTCTCTTGTTCCAAAGATAAAACGGTGAAGCTTTTCCTTTGTGAGAGATTTTTTAATAGTCTCCACTGCCGTCATAGGTTTTGTACTTGCGGCTCTTTTTGGCTCTTTCAAGTTTTTTGACATTTCGGGCGCTCCTCCTTTTTATCTTTTTAGCAAGTCTTGCTTCCTTCTTAAGCATTCTCTTTCGCTTGCTCACAAGCCTGTCATACTTATCTCTCTTGTTTCCAAGAAGTAAGAAGAAAAGTAAAACTATAAGTGTTACTACGATGGAATACATCCAAGCCATAGCTGATGCATAGCCATAGCCCTTTTCCTTAGTGCCGGAGAACATGGCAGATTTAATCATGTTTATAAGCTGATTCTGCTCGTTTCCTGACAGGAAGATAACTGTGTATACTGCATTCAGAAGAATAAAGTTTTTTATGGTAGGAAGGGTTATCTTCCAGAAGCATTCCCATCCAGAACCACCGTCCATCTTGGCAGCCTCATAGAGATATGGATCTACCTTCTGCAGTGCTGAAAGGAATATCAAAATCTGTACTCCTGAATACCACAGTATCATTATCATATTAGAGAACAGCTCACCTATAGATTTCGCGATGGCCATAGGCAAGAAGGTGCTCATCGCATTCACGACAGCCTGCGTATTCATGGCAGGTATGCTCGAAGCGCCTTCGCTTACCAGCATGTTCATAACCGGTCCGCTGACGATAATGACTGGAAGGAAAAAGATAAGTCTAAAGAATGCCTTGCACCTTATCTTTCCATTTAACATCATGGCTATCATAAGCGCAAATACTACGATTACCGGCACCTCTACTATGGTCTGCCAGATGTAGGTAACCAGCTGCTGCGGAAACTCTGGATTCTCCAGCCATATCTGCGTAAAGTTTCCTGTTCCCACCCAGATATATTTTGTCTCAAGCGGTGTGATACGTATGTTGTACCACATATAATAAAAGGACTGTCCAAGCGGAATAAGAAGGAATGCCAAAACACCGATTATCCATGGAAGAACAAAGAGATAACCCATTCTCTCCTCACGGGCTTCCAGCTTACCCTTTTTAATTTTTGGTTTCGTTTGCTTTTTTTCGCTCATTAGTTTTTAACTACCTCATAAGACATTGGGCTCACTGAAATACCATCCACATTTGCCGCTTCACTACTATAGTTCACATACACCTTCACGCCATTGTCATAGCCAGTTACAGTCACTCCATTTTCTAAGATGTTGTGAGCATTTATGGTAGCTCCTGCAAGCTTACTATTTAATTCCTTAAGCGCCTTGTCATATTCCTGTATAGTGTCTCTGTAAGAGGAATACTCTGAACTATATATGTCACTTGAATTTGTATAAATCAAATCTGATGAGCTCTCCTTTGTAATGTAGAAGGAAGGATACATACCTGTCTCCACCATTTTCAAGAAGAACTCCTGCTTGTTAGCCTCAAAGTTTACATATTCCGAATATACTGGAATGACACCCTTTAAAACTAAGCTTAGGAACGGTACGCTCTCATCCTCGAATATAAAGCTTGACGTATAAAGCGGCATATCAAGGAATGCATTGGTATCCTTCCAAAGATATGCAAATGGCTGCTCCATTATAAGCGTGGTCTGCTTCGCCAGCTTATCAGCGCTATTGGCATACGCCACTTTGGTCTCAAAACGAGTGTGTGCTTCTCCGCTGTAGTTGTAAGAGAAAAGCTTACTTGTTATTCCGGCAAGTGCGACATTGTTTACACCATTTTTTGTGTAGCTCTTGACGAATTTGTCAAGGAGGAAATCGCTCCTGTCTGGAATCAGATAAAGCATATTAGAATATACATCCTGATATGTTTTCTCCTCGAAGCGTCGCTTGTTAATCTTTTTAACCACATTGAAGGTGGCATTATTTTCATCTGGATTTATTCGAAGTGCATCATTGTAAAGGTAAAAATCTATGCCCTTCTCCCCTGCTGATTTTATAAGATTCGTGAGCTCCTTTGTACCGCCCAGCTTTGAGTCAGCCTTGTATGAATCGATAGGAAGATTATTTAATCCATCCTTCTGCCAGCCCTTATAAACCGACATAATATCATTTATGCCAAGGCTGTTTAAATCAGCGTATATATCCTTAATATCCTCCGCAGTGGTCATCACCACAGGCTTGGTTCCAAGCACCCAGTTCTCACGCTCAGTTCCCATAAAATCGATTCGATTCTTGTAGGAATCTGGTTTTTTCTCAAGCATTCCTCCATTTAAAAGATACTCTCTGTAGGCCGTTGCCATTCCAGCATAATCAGCCTTTTCCTCTGCCAGCATAATGTACTTCACTGACAGATCTGAGTGGCTTCTTTCGTCCTCGTAGATATGCAGCGAACCTGCAGTAGAATTATTGCTGGTAGGCTGGGTGTAGGTCTTTCTAAGTGTAAACTTGGCATACGCTCTGTTATAGTCTACCGAAACACCATTTGGTATACATTCAATATTAGCTCTGGCTGCACCATCCTCTACCACTGCCAGATAAGCTATTTTATCATCTGTATGTGCTATACCAAAGACAGGTGCTATAACCATCTCTGAATCAGATATGGTATTGTACTTGTTCTTTAAAAGGGTGGTGGTATCTGACTCGTCAAAGCCTGCATCTGAGCCATATATCATTCCAGAAAAGCCACTCTTGAATCGTCCCTCTTTATCATTTAGATAAATAAGTGCTCCATTTCCATCTGGAACCAGAATATAGCCTTCCTTTTCATCCAGATAAGAGTTTCCCATATATGGATAAATAGAAATGGTACCGATAAAATACTTCTTTCCATCCTCATGGATTGACTCGTCTGGTATGCTCGCCTTAATTCCATCTTCAGTGAGCTCTACGTTTAGAGTGAGACCGAATTTATAGGTCTGCCAGTAAAGTTCTGCGCTAAAGCCATTTGCTGTGTAGTTAACCTTTTTTGTAACCTTATCATTTATAAGGTCAGCCTGCTTGGTATCGTCATTACCATTTATCATGGTTATAACGACCGCTGACTTCATGGCGCCTATCCAGCTCTCATTATTCTTTCCATCGTCGTAAGAAATATCAGACTGCATGTATGCACCAGTTTTCTTATTTTCTACTACCACGGACAAGTCATCTTCATTTACATAAAGACGATAGTTTTCATTTTCAGTCAAAAAGTCATGTCCAGCTAAAGACTTTGCCGCATAGGCATCTGCCCTGCTAACTCCCAGAGCCAGCACCATAGCAAGAAGTGATATTACGATTTTTTTCATTTTATTATGAACCAATCCTATACACCACCTCTCCGAAAATGGACTGCAGGAAGTCAAATACCTGAGACCACAAAACATAGATTATAAATGCGAGTAAGCATACGATTAGGATAGTAAAGATAGTTAAGCATATAATCTTTATAGTTTCCTTAACCGTGTAATTATTTATCTCCTGGATAGATACAAATACTAAAACAGCTATCCATACTATCATGCAAAGTCTGCCAAACTCTACGAAGAATATTTCGTTGTTCGAAACGATGTGTGACAGAACGAATATTACGGGAGTTAAAAGTACAAATGGAGTGAAGCTGTAAATGAATGCTGAGTAGATTTCCTTCAGCTTTCCCTCACCGTCATTTATGGTGCACATAAGATAATTACAGCCTACTACCAAAACCAGTGCCACAGCTATCATACCTATGTCTGAGAGCACATCGAAGCTTCCCTCTCTCACTGTCTTTGTCAAGAAGCCACAGAAGTACTTATTTATTACATAGAATACGACCATGATAACAAGCAGTACATTAGTAGATAAAAGTGATACCTTCTTCTCCCTCTTAATACCGTAGCAACCATCTATTGGATGCTTTATGAAGAAGAACAAATATCTTATCTCCTTAATCAGCTTCTTATCCAAAAGCTTTCCCATCATCATTTTAGGCTTAGCTAAAATCTGTTTTTTCTTGTCCAGATACTTTATAACCTTTGAAATGATATAGAGAACAAGAATAAGTATAGCGACCCAGGTAAGGTTATGCTTTAGCCAGGTATTTCTAATCTCCCAGAAGGCATCAGAATAGCCATCCATATCCTTAGCCAGCTTCGCATAGAAAAGTGCTCCCTCATAGTCAGCCTCCTTGTAAAGAGCCTTTCCCATAGCCATATTGGCATAGGTGAAGAGGTTATTCATTTCAAGCACCTTGCTAAGAGGCTCCTTACTCTCTTCATAACGTCCCTTAGAGAAAAGATAAAGTGCGTTGTGAAGATATGAGGTAAACTCTGTAGGCTCATACACCTGAATCTGAGATTTGTCAGAATCCAGAATGTAAATCTTGTCGTCCTTCGCTATCTGGATAGCCTCTACCTTAGTAGAAAGACCTATTCTTTGCTTTCCATCATCGCTTCCTCCGAACATGAACAAAAGGTCACCCTCGTTATCATATTCATATACGAAGCCGGTCTGCGTTACCACAAATACATTGTCGTGATTTCCAGAAGCTACTGCAGCTGGCACATCAGGATAATCCTCTGTGGTTATCATATTTACACCCGCGATGTTCAGTCTTTTAATACTGTCATTTTTCTCACCTCTGGTAATGGTATAGATAACACCCTTCTCATCTATAGCCATATTATCAGGGGTAGCAGGAATATTTGACTGCATCTTCGCACGCTGTGCATCTGTAAGAAGTGCTCTCCAGATAATCGTCCAAATGTTGGCTTTCGTAGCATTTGTTCCGAAGTATCCTAGGAAAGTTCCATCATCCACAGGGCTTATCTCTACCATACCGTTAGTATTCGATTCACAGATGAGATAAATGGTGCCTGAAGAGTTTACTACCACCTTAAGCGGAATGAAGTCCTGCGTCTCACCATACATTGCCTCCTTTGGCTTTCCAAAGGTCTGTATCAGCTCACCCTTCTCATCGAAGACAAATACCTTTTTAGCCTCACGGTCTGCGACGTAGGTAGTTCTGTCCTCGGTTACATATATACCTCTCGGATTTACGAGTATGCCTTCTCCAAAGGTCATCATAAGCTCATGCTTATCATCAGCCACTACGACCCTTGCATTTCCACTGTCCAAAACATACATCGTACCATCAGGCATCAGTGTGAAATCAGTAGGATTTAAAAGGCTTTCCTCTCCCACCTTAGTGATGGTCTCATACGGCAGATATGCAGTCTGCGTCTTAGTCACAGTGCCATATCCGTCTATCGTATATGTTTTATATGGAGCATCAGCAAATGCAGTCATAGATGTTCCAGTGAGCACCATTGCAGCTAAAAGCAGTGGTGCCACCAAAGTTTTCAGTTTTCTTTTCAACTGTTTATTCACGATTTACCTCTGCTTACTTAATACCAGAATGTGCCATAGTGTTCATAACGTTCTTCTGCAGCAGACAGAACAAAATCAGGTTTGGTAAAAACATGATCAAGCTGGCTGCGGCAGCTATACCTTGTCCTGCTACCGTATTCGTAGTAGAGGTCGAGGTCAAGGTGTTCATATAAAAGGCCAGTGCCTTTATCGAATCATCATTTATATAGTAGTTCGATGCTTCTATGTTCGTCCATACCTGCTGGAATACCATCATAGCTGCAGTAGCTATGGCAGGCTTTATAAGTGGAATAATAACCTTTAGGTAAATCATCCACTCCTTTGCACCATCCATATATGCTGCTTCGATAAGTGAGTCAGGCACCTGATCCACGAACTGCTTTATAAGGAAAAGTCCTACAGGAAGTGCTATAAGCGGAAGTATCTCAGCCCAGTAGGTATCGATCATTCCTAGCTTATTTACTACCAGATATCTAGGTATCATAACCGCACAGGATACGAACATCAGAGCTATCTGATTTATCTGCATCATCACCCTAGCCCCCTTAAACTTTATCTTAGAGAGCGCATATGCAGCCATCGTAGAAAACAAAAGTGATCCAAATACTACAGCTACAGTGATAAACAAGCTGTTGAACACGTATTTACTAAGTGGAATACTTCCTGAGTGCGAAGCCTTCAAAAGCTTTGAAAAATTATCCAGTGTAGGATGTGTGGTTATAAACTTCGGTGGGAAAGCGAAGAGCTCTTCCATCGGCTTAAACGCATGGAATATAATAAATATAATTGGCAGTCCGCAAAGTAAAACCATCGGAAGAATCATAAGATAAATCTTTATCTGACCTTTTTCAAATCGGTCAGGATTCATGCTGTGTCCTTTATATGCAGCCATTGCTTTTCCCCCTTTCTCAGTCTTTGTCGCTAAAGAGCTTATTAGATACGTTTGAGAATATCTGTACTATCAGAAGAAGTACTACCGATACTGCCGCTGCGTAGCCCATCTCATATCTGATGAAACCATAGTCCTCGATATGGTTTACTATGAGCTGTGCACCGTATCCTGGAGTAGGATTTCCTGCCAAAAGTGTAGCTATAGTACCATTCTGGAAGGCTCCTACTATCTGCATAACAGCTGCGAAAAGCATCTGTGGCTTCATACTTGGAATAGTGACATATATCATCTCCTGGAAGCGGTTTTTAACTCCGTCTATAGCGGCCGCCTCATAGAGCGATTCATCCACATTTAAAAGACCTGCCAGGATAGACAAAAAGCCGATACCCATGCTGCTCCACAGACCGATTATAATAACGATTGGGAGCAAAAACTTCGCATTTGTAAGCCAGATAATGGGCTCATTTATAATACCTATATCCATCAGCCAGCTATTTAAATAGCCTGTCTGATCTCCGGTGAACATAATCTTCCAAAGTACACTCATCGCCACACCGGTAGTCATACTAGGTGAGTAGAGAATAAGTGCAAATATGGTTCTAGGTCCCTTTGTAAGATTCGCCAGTCCCCAGGCCAAAAGAAAAGCTAAAACATAACCTCCCACACCGACTATAAGTGCATACTTGACTGTGTTTGGAAGTACGAACTTCATGAACACATCGTCTGAGGTTATAAGATTTATGTAGTTTAAGAATCCTACGAACTTCGGTCTTTCTATCGCATTAAAGTTTGTGAAAGAAAGAATCACGGCCATAATAACTGGTGCCAGAATAAAGATTACAAAGAGTAATGCATAAGGCAGTACAAATATATACCCGTTTTTGTTATTCTGGGATCTTTTTCCAACTTTTGAATTTTTAACACTCATGTTTCTATCCTTTATTTGGTTCGAGTTAAGATCTCATGTACTTTATCTACAGCAGGTACGATGTACGGTGTTATAACATTTGCATCGCTGTCGATAAAGCCAAACTCCTCCAGCTTTCGCTCAGTCTCTCTCTTTACCGTCTTTTCCACTTCATCCAGTCTGAATCGAATACTGTCTCCGTTTACTACCACATCGTTATATGCATTGCTGAGCTCTCGCTCCATCATATAGCTGCCTGGAAGTCTAGGTGCCTCTAAGATGTAAGTGGCCTGCTCCATAATAGTATCCTTATCAGAGGTCGGATATGGCAGCTTGCCAAAGGCATCCAAGTTCGCTGTAGGCCAAATGTACTCATCTCCGTAAAGTATCTGAAGTCTCTGTCCAAACTGTGCCTGAACCTCAGCTCTAGACCACCACTCAAGGAAATCCCAAGCCTGCTGCTCTCTAGCCTCATTTGAGTGGAACATGACTGAGCTCTCTGCACCACCTGAAATATAGCGATATACCTCACCGCTCTCGTCATCCTTCACACCAGGAATCAAAGAAATCTTCCAAGAATTAGCTATTTCCGGTGCTGCATTTAATATCAGGTTATATGAATTAAAATCAGCTATACCTATAGGCAAATCGCCATTTCTGAAATGCTGGTAGAAGTTAGGTACATCCACTGGCAAATCATACAGGGTAAACAGCTCTGTAAGCTGTGTAAAGCCCTCTACTGTATTTTCATCGCACACCGCTATATCCATAGCTGTCTGTCCGTAGAGTGTACCGCCATTTTGATAGATAAGCGGTGTCGTTCCGTGGAAGTTTCGCATCGCCAGCATCGGAGCTGTTGGATAGCAGACATTTAAGCCTCTCATCTGAAGATCTGGAAGCATAGCTATCAGCTCATCCATGGTATCTGGTGCCGAAAGTCCCAGCTTGCTTAATATATCTGTGCGATAAAACATTACATAAAAGTTCATGGTCTCTGGCAGTGAGTACAAGCCCTCTCCCACTATGGAAGGAACCAAAAGACCTTCACTGTATCTTCCAAACACATCCTTGTAGTTACTAAACTTTGTCATATCTACAAGTGCACCTCTAATCGCGAGGTCGTATGGTATAGAGTAATTTATACCAGTGGCGATATCAGGTGTATCGCCCGAAGCATTAGAAAGAATTAGCTTTTGTGCATCTGTCATGATGGAGAGGTCTACCTTTATTCCAGTCTCTGGTGTAAAGCCCTCATCTATCATTTTCTGCATTATCTCTACATAGGTTCTAGGACGGTTTACCCAAACCTGAACATGACTGGCATCTGTATTGCTAGATGAATATGACTGACCGAAGAAAGAATTTATAAAACGGCTGACTGATACCCCAATGGATGAGATAAATGACAAGCCCCTTGGAAGCTTTGCCCCTTCCTGATACACATAGATTCTATCTATCGACAAATCATTCTGATTAATAAGATCTACAAAGTTCGCTATCTGAGTGTTTATAGAGTTTACACTGGTAGACAGCTCACTCACTCGGTAAACAAGCTCATTAGGCTCCTCAGCTAAGCTCTCCAGCTGATTAGCTGCCAGCAGCAGGTACGAAAATGCAGCCACATCCTTTGCATCCTTCGCATCCACATACACTAAAGCCTGCTCTGCTAAGCCTCTTAGCTCCTTTACCCAGCCCTCAAGTCTATCCTGTACATCAGGAATATATCTTGTTAGCTTTAAGTCTCTGTACTTATCCTTGTTAGTACCTGCTACCTTGGTAACCTCGAGTGATAAGTCGCTGATTTCACTCATAATATTATCCACTGCATCGAGTGCATATCTTAGGTTATCAGCATTTATGGTAAGTGAAATCGTATGATTTCCAGGCTCTAAATAAACAGAAAGCTTGTCGCCATTCTTATCCTTTAGAGTCATGTTTTTAAACTTGTTATTTCCCTCTACTGGATATGACTGAAAGGCCTCGTTTGGAAGCTCTCCATCGATTTTGAAATCCACAAAAACAGGAAAATCATTCTTCTCAGACTGGCGGTAGTTCATACCTATGTAGTAGTATCCAGCCTTTTCTACAGGAAACTGGTATGTGATGCACTGACCAGGATTAGAAAAGGAATCCTCATCCACCACATTTAAAACTGTAGACTTAGCTGAAATAGGATTTATCTTTGGACTGAACTCTCCCACTGCATGGATAGAGGAATTGTTTCTCTCAAAGAAGTCCTCTGCCTCGATAGTAATAAGAGCATTTCCCTCTGCCTTAGCCGAAGAAGTATATGCAGTCACAGTCTTTGGTGCACTGAGTGTCAAACCGCCTAAAAGTACTGTACCCTCCTGCACAATAAGTGTAATCTCATGATTACCTTCAGTAAGCTCCAGCTTAAGTGCCTGTGAATAGCGATAGCTGGCATCCATAACTGGCTTTCGCTCCCATGTAACAGACTTCTTAGGAAGCGATACTATCTCATTTCCATAACGGTCAATATCCACTTTCTCTGAAAGCCAGCGAGTTTCAAATTTCATACTCCTAGTTTCAAAGAAAGGATATTGCCCATCGATCTTCATTCCGATTTCGACAGGGAGGATCGAATCATCGTATGAAAGATAGTCAAAACTCAAATTATATAAAGCTGTCTTAGGAGCCTTTATCGTAAGCTTAATCTCATCTCCCGCACTGACAGCAGCTACCTTGCTTTCATAACCGTAGTTATCATTGCTAAGAAGCGCCATCTCAGAGCTTTCTATACATTTATCCATGGCAAAGAATATGTCTTCACCGCTGTAGTCCTTCGCAGTAAATGTGCGGCTGACAGTAGTATAGTTTGTCTGCAGACGATCACCCACATCAGCCTGTGCCATAAGTGACATGGCATCAGCTGTATTTTCTGACTCCTTTGCCATGACATTTGCAGGTAAAGCTGCCGCTAAACCAAGGACAAGCGATGCGCTCATCAGCAGAGATGAAATTTTATTTATGCTCTCACGAAACATAAAGGATCTCCTTTAATACTAAAACTTTCCTTACTAAGCACGAACCTCTAAGTGAAGTACGCTGCTGGCTGGAATATTAAACTTTAATACATTTCCTGAAACAGTAAAGTCATCGAAGCTCTTTACGGTTACATTCTCAGGATTTTCAAAGGTGTTGTGCTGATGGATTTCGCCACCTACGATCTCACCCTTTACAGAAGCTATATTTGTATCAGCTATCTGTCCCTCTACCTCGTAAGCATCTGTGATAGAAAGGTTTGTGATAGTGATGTGCATTACGCCATCCTTATCGATGGATACAGACTCAGTCATATTTGGAACCTTGTTAGCGTCTGTTCCGATTTCCTCTGTCTCTAAGAAGCTGTCGAGAAGCTCTGCATCCTGATGATACTTATACATATTAAACACATGATATGTAGGTGTCTTTATCATCTTATCGCCATCAGTTAAGATAACTGCCTGAAGAACGTTTATCATCTGAGCGATATTAGCCATCTTTACTCTGTCGCAGTGCTTGTTAAAGATGTTAAGGTTTATTCCAGCTACCAAAGCATCGCGGATAGTGCTCTGCTGATACAAGAAGCCTGGGTTAGTTCCTGGCTCTACATCGAACCATGTACCCCACTCATCTACTATGATACCCACCTTGTGCTGCTTATCATACTTATCCATAATAGCTGCATGATGATTTATAAGCTCCTCCATGTAGAGAGTCTTCTTCATGGTCTGATACCATATGTTATCGTCAAAGTCTGTGGCACTTCCCTTGTTCTCCCATCCGCCTGGATGTGTATAGTAGTGAAGGGATATTCCATCCATGAATCCGTGCAAATGCTCTGGCGCTCTAAAGCAGGTACCCATCACTCCATCGGTCCAGCCGTAATCATCCACGTTCGCTCCGCAGGCTATCTTATAGATAGGCTTAGCTGGGTTATAGTTTCTAACATATGTCTGATATCTGCGGTACATATTTCCATAGAATTCAGGAGTCATGTTTCCACCGCAGCCCCAGTTCTCATTTCCTACACCAAAGTAGTCCACTGTCCAGGCTTCCTCATGACCATTGGCCTTACGAAGGTCTGCCATAGGTGAAACACCTTCCATGGTCATATATTCTACCCACTCGCTCATCTCCTGAACTGTGCCGCTGCCCATATTTCCGTTTATATAGGTCTTACAGCCAAGCTGCTTACAGAGCTCCATAAACTCGTGTGTACCGAAGCTGTTATCCTCTACTACACCACCCCAGTGGGTATTGATCATCTTCTTACGGCCTTCCTTAGGACCGATACCATCCTTCCAGTGATATTCATCAGCGAAGCAGCCACCTGGCCAACGAAGAACTGGTATCCTCATCTCCTTTAAAGCCTCGACTACATCTGTTCTCATTCCATTTACATTAGGAATATCTGAATTTTCTCCTACATAGAGTCCCTCATAGATACATCTTCCAAGATGCTCTGAGAAATGACCCTGAATTTCAGGATTGATATGACCTTTCTTGTTCTTTGGATTCACGTAAAGCTTAAACATGTCCCTCTCCCTTTCTTGATTTAAAAATCACTTTATCAACGCGTGTGTATTTATTAACTATTCAACGAATTTCATCGTTTTAGTTTTTTGTTTTCAGCCTTGTATTTAACTATCGAGTGAAATAGTTAAACATTCGCTTAAACTTAATCCCAAAATACTTTATTTTTTGATGTAATACAAGTCTTTATTGTTTCATCTGATATAGAAAACCGCGCCTGTTTTTTGTGCAATGTGCTAAAAAACAAAAAAGCATTGACAGTCTTTTTTCATCACTTTATAATTTTACTTCATTAAACAGTTTAATATTTCACAAAACACTTACATAAACATCATTGGAGATTTGCTATGCTTTATTTAAGCTCATTAAAAGAAGCTGAAGAGGTTTTCAAAGCCCTCAGCACACCCATGCGTCTTCGTATCATGGAGCTAATATATGAGAATAATCATATGAGTATGAATGATTTGGCAGAGGCTCTACAGCTGACTAACAGTGCTATATCCATGCATGTTGGAAAGCTAGAGGCAGCGGGACTTATCACCATACAGACGACCTCAGGAAAAAGAGGAATCATGAAGGTTGTCAGACCTCGCTTCGAGCGACTCATAGTAGATATGTCCTCCAGCTCCAGCCGAGCATCTAAGCTTTGCTACACAGATGAGATAAACATCGGCCACTATATAAAGGCCAACGTACATCCTACCTGTGGCCTGGCCACCTCTGGAAATCTTATAGGTGATTTGGATAACCCTAAGGTTTTTTCGTATCCGGAAAGATTTAAGGCCGATATTCTCTGGATTGGCTCAGGCTCTATCACATATAATTTGCCTAACAGGCTTCGTCCTGGACAGCTTCTTACAGAGATTCAGATTTCATTTGAAATCTGCTCTGAGTGTCCTGAGCATAACGATGATTATCCTAGCGATATTTACTTTGATATAAACGGGAAGAATCTTGGAAAGTGGATAAGCCCTGGCGATTTTGGAAACAGACGCGGTCTGCTTTGCCCTAACTGGTGGCTTGATGGTCTGAATCAGTATGGACTTTTAAAGACTTTGATAATAAATAATGCCGGAACCTTCATGGACGGCACACTTAAGCTTTCTAACACCACCATAGATGATTTAGCTATAGATTATAACAGTGAGATAAATCTTACCTTCTCCGTTCCTACCGATACAGCTAACTGCGGTGGTCTCACTTTATTCGGCGAAAGCTTCGGCGACTACAGCCAGAATATACGCGCGAAGCTATCCTATGAGGAAAGCAACGAAGCGTAGCCAAACAGCTACGCTTCTCTTTTTGGTGTCCATACTATCGCACATAATGCATAAATCAAGAAGCTGATCAGACAAACTATTAGTCCATACTGTAAAGCGCTCAGCTCATGAGCTTCCTTTATCACAAATATTCCAAGGTCATCTGCTTTAACTGATAAAATCCCATCACTCCACTCACCGAAAAGCGCGCTCACCTTATCCTCATCTACCTTGTACACTCTGACATCTTCGTTTTCTTCACCAAAAGGTATGGAAATCGTGTATTCGCTCTTAACCTTGCTCATACCAGCATCACCCAGGAAATACACCTTATACAGACCCTTTTCCGTCGGCTTAACAGCTGAAGCCACCCTCTGATACCGCTCGTCCTCTGCACCTATCTCTCTCACCGTCAGCATAGGTGACTCTCCAGCATATCTGGCAGTAGTGAACAGTCCATACTCTGCGTTCACCGCAGTCATGACTCCGTTTACCTGAAGGTTAAAGTTATCCTGCCCATTTCCCACAAAAGAAAGATTACAGCCTCTGCCTGATACATGTGAGCCGTTCTTCATAAGCTGATTGTAAACACCCACCGCTCTCATCATTATTATCTTCGGCAGATGCATGAGCCCACCCTTCAGGTCGCGTGGCTGAACTATGCCATTCATGTAGCTGGCTCTTTTTGTCACAGGTTCATTTACTGCCTCTGTAAGACTATCCGTTATCTTCTCTATACTCTTGGTGCATAGCAGTGGTTCAAATGTTTCTCCAAACGATGTCGTTCCGCCAAGAGCCATTATCTTTGAGCAGTCCAGCATGTATGTGTGGTATCTCTCCATTAGCTCCTTGTTATGGTAAATAACATTAAACAGCGGGAAATCACGATATACATATTTCATCTTCATGTTTGAAGCCTTCTCGCCCCAGCCAAGCACAAACATAAGGTCCACATTGTAGTTTGCAGTGGTGTCTGCTGTTACAGGAGAATAGCAGCCAAAGCTTAGGTCATAATCCCATGGAAGCATAAGCGCTTTTCCATCTTTTCCCACGTAAAGCCCAAAGTTCTTCCTATTCACGAACATATTGTCAGTCTGACATAAAAAGCTGTGTGCAGCGAAATATCTTAAAAACTCATCCGTATCGATTATCTGATCCAGTAGCGCTATATACTCCTCGCTCTCTACATCTATCTTATTTCCGTCAAAGTCTTTGCCTTCGCTTAAAAGATTAAGCCTTTTTACCCACTCCTTAACAGTAGGAAGCATCTCCTCTACATCCTCTAATGTAGACTCATCCCTTTCCCACATCGGCGACCAGTCTTCTTCCAGCTCCTTATACAAGAAATTCGTCCCCTCTGGCTTAAGGAGATAATCGCTGATTTCCTTTCTTCCAGTTTGGTAATACTGTTCAAGAATCGGTGAATCCAAAGACTCTATCATACTGTATACACCATAGTATTCACCATTTATATAGAGCTTTGTAAGACCAAACTGTGGTGTAGGCACTCCCATCTTTTGCATGAGAAGCAACGAACAGTATTCCTTCATCATAGACTTATCAAAAAAGAAATTGTTTAGGCTGATTTTTTTAACACCATGAAAGTTCTGCGTTTCACCAAAGTCTTTCTTCTTTACATACTTTCCAAAGTTTAGACTCATGGAAAATCTGTCACTTTTCTTATTGTCAGTAAAGGAATGCAAAAGCGTGAAATCACCTTTTGTCTTTAATCCCACGAAGCACACCGCCTCATCACCTATAGTCACCTTATTCGCCATGACAGTAGGCTTATCGAGGGCATTCTGAAACATGAAGTTCAGATTATCCTCATCTATCTCTATAGAAATGGTCTGAATATCATCCTTCAGGAAATACTTATTATAATCTCCATTCATAGCACTGCCCTGAGTATCAGGATTCACCTTATAATCAGCCGGAACAGTGTTTTTCAGCATGCTCTCCTCTATCCAGACTGCACTGCTGCCATGTGTGGGTTTTGCATCCTTCGCAAATACACGCTGTGCTGGCAATAAAAATCCAACAGCCAACAGCATACTAAAAAAAGCAACTCGAAAACCATCTATTTTTCTTTTTAAAAACGAATTCATCTCTTCTTTCTAACCCACTATAGTTATATTAATTTTTCCCGAGATATCTTCATCGCCCAATAAAAACAGCCAGCCTTCATTCCATATCTCTTTACTGCGCATTATTCCCCCTCCAGATACCTTACGTCCTCTACGCTTAGCCTACTACTTAGTGCTTCCACATTCCTTCTTATGTTCTCTTTTTTCGTAGAGCTCACCACTGAATATATATTCATATCCGTACTAAACATATATCGCATAGCTATCATAGCGACAGTTGTCTCGTATTTTCTTGCTAACGCCTCTGCCCGCTCAAGCCTACGCAGATTCACTTCATAAAGATAGCCCACCTTGGCCGGACCATCTAAAAAGTTCTCTGCGCCCTCTAAATCATCACTTCTAAAGCTTCCGCTAAAGAAGCCTCTCGCCAGTGCTGAATATGCTACGACAGGCATCTTACTTTTCTTATACCACTCTCTTGCTGCCACGTTTTCATCGCCAGTTATGGTTACACAGTCACCACCCCAAGGATCCTTTACCTGTACAGCCAGACCAAAGTGAGGACTAGAAACACTAAAGCCCTTTAAGCCCTTCTCGTAAGCATATTCGTTCGCAGCCTCTATTCTCTCATGCGTCCAGTTCGACACCCCGAACAGCTTTATCTTCCCTGCCGCGCGCGCTTCGTTTAGTGTTTCCATCGTCTCAGATATCGCCACATTCCTGTCATCCCTATGCAATAGATAAATATCTATATAGTCTGTATTGAGAGCCCTAAGGCTCTCCTCCAGTTCCGTATTTATTACATCTGCATCTACCTTCACGATGCCATTTTTCACATTTCCGCATTTTGAGAGAATGACGATATCTTCCCTGTTTCCTCGCTCATTTACCCATCTTCCCAGCGACTCCTCTGCCAAACCATAGCCTCTGGCTGTATCAAATGTATTTATCCCCAAGGCAAATGCCGCATCTAGCAGCTCACTTGCATCCTCTCCAGCTAACATCGGACCCATAGCCGTGCCAAACAGCATCCTTGATATGCTCTTATTCAGTCCCTCTAATCTAGTCTCAAGCCCCATGATAATACCTTTATCTTATAAAATTCGTAAATACTCTGTCCTCTTCCTTTGGCATGCCATACTTTTCTTTTACAAGAGCTATGCTCTTCATAAGAAAGGCCATATTCCTTGCCAGCACTCTCATAGTGCGCTTTCCCTCTGCATCTAGGTCAGCCTCACCAGGTGCGCCTCCATGAATAGAATTCCAGTACTGGCTAGATGCCACAGGCATTCCGCTTATGGTAAAGAACTTATTCAGCTCATCAAATGTAGATGAGCAGCCACCTCTTCTGGCGCATACCACACTCGCGCCTACCTTCATAGTCTTGTCAAAGTGCGAGCTGTAAAACAGCCTCTGCAAAAGTGCCACCAAGGTCGCATTAGCTGACGCATAGTAAACTGGGCTAGCCACCAGAAGGCCATCTGCAGTCTCAAACTTCTCTGCGATCTCATTTACTATATCATCAAAGACGCATTTGCCGCTCGCTCCACAGCTTCCGCAGCCTACGCAGCCCCTGATTTCTTTATTTCCTACCTGGATAACTTCTACCTCTATGCCTTCCTCTAAAAACACCTGCTCCATCTGTCTGATAGCAAGCGCTGTATTTCCATTAGCCCTTGGGCTTCCGTTTAATATTAGTACTTTCATAGCAGTTATACCTCCTTAATGATAGTCCGCGCTCACAGCGCTACCACTCCTCTAGTAACATCTCCACTCCACAGTTTAATGCTCTCGATAATCTAATAATGTAATCTACATTAGCCTTATTTATATCCTTTGCTTTTTGCTCATATTGCTGAATAGTTCTAAGTGGCACACCACTTTTATCTGCCAACTGCTTCTGGGAAAGCATAGCATATGTACGAAGTCTCTTAAGACGACTTTCAGTCTGTGCGTTTCGCCTTATTTCATCCACCCCATCCACATACTGTACAATATCCATTTCATGATATTTATCATACATATTCCAGTAAGTGTCTATACTAATATTCTCCGTAAACTGCGAAAAAGCAATTCCCTTGTACCACTGATAATACGCCATCGCCCAGCCTAACCAATATGACTGACTTCTCCCCATTGGATAAAAATCTGGCTTTTTTAAATCCTCATAACCGCAGTCTTCTAACAGAGCATATACTAACTCTCGGCCTGATCGCCCCTCTATCACAGAAGGATTTCCGGCGGCAAATTTAGTCGAAATAACAGAATTTAAAAACATATGATAAAACACATCTAACTTAATACCATAAAAATTCATAGCAGTGTCAAACATACTACCTAATACCACCTGTGCACGTGGCA
This sequence comes from Lachnospiraceae bacterium, assembly GCA_045599565.1. Lineage (GTDB taxonomy): Bacteria > Bacillota > Clostridia > Lachnospirales > Lachnospiraceae > Pseudobutyrivibrio. Next base: position 29,259 of record JAZRWF010000091.1, on the reverse strand, counting down.
TCAAATCATAATCGTAAGCGTTCATCATCTGCCTTCACCCCCTGTTCCAACAAGCTCATTATATAAAGGCTTCCTCTCTGCCATGGTTCATTTCTAAAATTATGATATGTTTTTCGAGCGAGACTATCCCTTTCCATCTTTGCTCCATACCATTCGACAAAACACGCCTCTTCAACACATGTATATTTAATTTTCGAAAAAGCAGTCTCACTCTTTAACACAATCTGCTCCCCCAAACCACCTAATCTCATAGCCTTTGCTAACGTCTGAAAAGAAATAATATTATTTACAAAATCAGATGCATATGAAAAATAACTGTCATCTGCTCTAAATCCTATAATCACATCCGCATCACTATATGGCACAGAAAAATTTTCCTTTAAATATGAAATGGCTTCATTTGCAAAATCTGTGTGAATATCAAAAGTCCTGTTTTCCAATAAAATAGTGAGCCAATGCAAAATATTATACTCACTGCTATTTAATCGAAGAACATTCAATCCATCCAAATCAAGACTATATTCATTACAATATCCATCTCTATTATAGTCCACTGCCCATTCGCAAGCTAATGCCATATGCTCAGTACAATAGAATCCCAAGCCATAATCATTATACAGCTTTCCTTTTCCATATGTCGGCTTCTCTATGATAAACTCTGATCCATGATATATATTCATATGAATATCTCCGAAATAAACAATACTCCTGTAGATGTATACGCATACTATACACCTACAGGAGTATAAAGTCAATTATAGAGCAACCACTTCTCCCACCCATTTACATTTGTATTTTCCGAAAAATATCTATATAATAAGTCCTTAGCAACATTATAAGCACGAGGAGAATAATCATGGAAGAATATGTAACCTTTACCACCGAGACCTCTGCCGGCGAGACCGTGGAGATGGCTGTTGTTTCAGAATTTGAATACAACGGAAAGTACTATGTCGCAGCCAGTCTCATCGAGGGAGATGAAATAAAAGAAGGTGTCTTCATTTATCACGTGAAGGACGGCGATGAGTTCGAGGTGGAAAAGCTAAAAAATAAATTCGAGTATGATCAGGTTTCAAAAGCGTATCTTGCGATGACGGAGTAAGCAACCATTTTATAAATAATTCTATTATTATTTTCCATATTCCTATTATATTAGTTATAATAGACACCGTCAATTATCCTCAGCCAAATGTTGCATTTTTGTACACTTTTGGCTAAAAACGCCCATTTATGCAATAAGAATCTGCTACTTACCATTCACGCAAAATGAGCATATTTACCCTACGGGAAAATGCTTCCACCTCCCATAAGCACCCTTATGATTCCTATGACAAATAAGTGCGCAGGATAGTAAATATAGAAAAGCCACTTCATCCCCTTCCAACTTCCTCTTTCACCATTATATAGACTTAAAACTGGAAGTGACAAGAGTGTACACATTTGAAGAATTCCATATGGTTTATCCAGAAAAATAAAGTATACGATAGCATACATAGCAGTCCAAATAAACATAGTAAATGCCTGCTTCTTAAAATCGCCCCTATGCAGATATAAGAACACAGGACACATAGCTGCTATCGTTGACCAGTCCGATGGAAATGTGATAAGACATATTGCTATAATAAGCACATTTTTAGTCCGCTGCTTCAGACGCTCTGTCGTGAAAATCACCATCAAGACTACCGACCAAGCCAGCGACCACATTACACTAGTCATATTGAATACACCAGTAGGTATAAAAGGTATTCCACCGGCAAAGTTATAGGCAAAATGGGATATAACTGCAAATATAAAAAGTCTTAGTATATATTTCTTAACGTTTTTAGTGTAATGAAACCCCTCCGCAATGAAAAACCACATAATCGGAGCTGTTAATCTTCCAATCACATGCAGTCCCATAACCCACCAAATTTTCTGGCAGCCTGGGAATAATAGCCATGTTATATGATCTATTGTCATAGCTATAATAGCAATCAGTTTTATTTGATTTGAATTCAAACCATATTTCTCAAGCTTCATACTCTTCCTTCCATATCCTCACTCTTAATATATCTGGCATTAAACTCTATGCGACTCTGCCACCATCGTCTGCCGCTCCTCTACCTTCAATTATACACTTCATACTAAACCTTTTCTAGTATCCATATGCATTACGTTGCCTTTTCGCCCTTTATTTTCTCGCTAAAGGCAACGCATCAAAAAACAGCATAAAAAAACCTCCACCGAAGTGGAGGTTAATAAATCGTTCACTATTCTGCGATATCAGCGTACATGAAGTACCAGAATCCTGTAGCGGTATGCCAGCAGTTCTGGATCTTAGCGCTCTGCATCCAGAAGTCATTATAGTATGCAACTGGGATACAAGCGTAATCATTCATCATGATGTCTTCAGCCTCGTGAAGAGCTGCGCTTCTAGCTGCCTTATCAACAGATACACGTGCCTTCTCGATAGCTGCATCGAATGCTGGGTTATTGTACTTACCATCGTTGTTACCATTTGAAGAGTAGAAAAGCTCGATCATGTTTGAAGGATCAGCGTAGTCACCTACCCAACCGTTACGAGCGATCTCGTACTCACCGCTTCTACGAGCAGGAGTAAAGCTCTGCCACTCCATGATCTCTACCTTAAGGTCTACACCGATCTCCTTCCAAGCTGACTGGAGGTACTCAGCGATTACCTTGTGGTAACCAGCATCGTTAGTAGAGTAGGTAAGAGTAGGAAGTCCTTCACCGTTAGGGAAACCAGCCTCTGCAAGAGCAGCCTTAGCACCCTCGATGTCAGCCTGGGTAGAATAGTAATTCTTACCAGTGTTGGTCATGAACTCCTTACCGTCGGTATCCATCCAACCTGGACCCATGAAGTTAGGAGCAGCTGAATATGTACCACCAAGAATGGTCTCAGCAAGGTACTCTCTGTCGATAGCAAGGTTAAGAGCCTTACGTACGTTTACATTGTCGAATGGAGCCTTGTTGAAGTTAAGGTTAATATAGTAGGTACCGATGATTGGCTCGATGAAGAAATCACCAGTTCCACGAAGGCTTGGAATCTCCTCAGTAGGAACATCCTTAATCATAAGGATCTCACCGTTCTTGAATGCTGAGTAAGCAGCATTAGCATCCTCGATGAGGTTCCACTTAATAGCATCAAGTTTTATAGCTGAAGCGTTCCAGTAGTTAGGATTCTTCTTTGTAAGAATGTAAGAACCTGGAACCCACTCAGAAACCATGAAAGGTCCGTTAGAGATGAAGGTGTCTGGCTTAACAGCCCATGCATCACCATTCTTCTCAACAGTAGCCTGCTGAACAGGGCTAAGAGTTGCAAAGCTTGCAAGTCCCTCGAAATATGGACATGGAGCAGAAAGCTTTACTACCAATGTCTGAGCATCTGGAGCAGTTACATTAAGAGCATCAGTATTACCCTCAATGGCAGCGTCGAAACCTTCTACCATACCAAGTACGGTATCAGCGTATGGAGCAGCGATAGCTGGATCACATACTCTCTTCCAGCTGTAAACGAAGTCGTTAGCTGTAAGAGCTGAACCATCAGACCACTTAAGACCCTTACGAAGGTTAAAGGTCCATGTAAGACCATCCTCTGACTGAGTCCAAGTCTCTGCCTGGCCTGGGCCATAGGTTCCGTCCTGGTTTACAGTAAGAAGACCCTCGAAAAGGTGAAGAATCATGTTACCACCATCTACAGCTGAGTTAAGAGCTGGATCGATAGTCTCAGGATCTGGTCCTACCTGTACAGACAATACCTTGCCTGTAGACTTGTTGCTTGATCCACAGCCAGCAAAAGCCATAACTGCCATAGCTGCGATAAGAAGCACACTAAGAATTTTCTTTTTCATATCTCATTCTCCTCTATATATTTTTTTGCTTTTTTATTAAAAAAACAATAAAAAACGTTACTATTATACTGATGCTAATGTATTTGTCAAGTTTATAAATACATAATCCACACCAGCACACATTTGTGGCGCAAATGCACCATTCCACAAGAGAATTAGTTTATCTCCTCTATTCTGTGGCAGGCAGCGAAATGTCCCCTTTCTACCTCACGCCACTTTGGAACCTCAGCAGCACACTGCTCTGTCGCATATGGACATCTGGTTCTGAATCTGCAGCCTGTAGGAGGATTAAGAGGACTTGGAACATCACCCTCAAGGATGATTCTCTTGCTCTTTCTAGCCACCTCAGGGTCAGCGATAGGAATAGCTGAAATAAGGCTCTTCGTATATGGATGAAGCGGATTAAATACCAATTCATTACTGTCAGCCAGCTCCACCATCTTTCCAAGATACATAACACCTATGCGGTGTGAAATATGCTTAACCACCGAAAGATCATGCGCGATGAAAAGATATGTAAGATTTCTCTCAGCCTGGAGATCCTCAAACATATTTACTACCTGAGCCTGAATAGAAACATCAAGTGCTGAGATAGGCTCATCGCAGACGATGAACTTAGGATTAACAGCCAGCGCTCTTGCGATACCTACACGCTGTCTCTGTCCACCAGAGAACTCATGAGGATAACGATTCGCATGCTCTGAGTTAAGACCTACCTGCTGAAGCAGGGTAATAATCTGGTTAAATCTGTCTTCCTTATCCTTGGCAAGACCGTGAATATCGATAGCCTCACCTATGATATCTCCCACGGTCATACGTGGATCAAGTGAAGCATAAGGATCCTGGAAAACGATCTGCATCTGACGGCGCATAGGCTTCATGTCGATAGCAGTCTTCTTTCCAAACTCAGCCGTGTCCTTTCCATCCTCACCGATGACAGGTACATCGCCTGAATCGAAGATAACCTGATCATTAAATACTATACGACCCTTAGTAGGCTCATAAAGACGCAGCAATGATCTACCAGTGGTGGTCTTTCCACAGCCAGACTCTCCTACGAGTCCTAGTGTCTCGCCTTCATTTATATAGAATGAAACATCATCTACAGCCTGCACATATTTTTTATTCTTTCCAAAGCCGCCAGCTGGAAAATACTGATAAAGGTGTTCTACCTTAAGAAGCTTTTTATCCATTAGTTTGAACCTCCTTCAAATTCAGCCTTCTGGTTCATCCAGCAGTGAGCATAGTGCACATCATCAAATTCAGTTCTAGGTGCCTTCATTCTCAGACAAATCTGCATACACTTCTCACAGCGAGAAGCAAATGGACAGCCCTTTGGAGGATTCAACATATCCACCGGTGTTCCCTCGATAGGGATAAGTCTCTCATGGTTCTTAGCATCCATACGAGGCATACTCTTTATAAGACCCTTTGTGTACTCGTGCATAGGACGATAGAATATATCATCTGTGCTGCCGTATTCTACGATATGACCGGCATACATAACTGCGATACGATCACACATAGCAGCTACCACACCGAGGTCATGAGTAATCATCATGATAGCCATACCCAGCTTGTCCTTAAGCTCCATCATAAGCTCAAGAATCTGAGCCTGAATAGTAACATCCAGCGCTGTAGTAGGTTCATCTGCGATAAGAAGCTTAGGCTCACAAGCAAGGGCGATAGCGATCATAACACGCTGTCTCATACCACCGCTGAGCTCATGAGGATACTGCTTCAAACGCTTGGTAGGCTCATTTATTCCTACGAGCTCCAAAAGCTCTATAGCTCTTGCCTGTATCTCGTCCTTAGTCTTATTCGTATGAAGCTTTATAACCTCACGAATCTGATTTCCGATAGTGTAAACAGGATTCAAGCTGGTCATAGGATCCTGGAAGATAATAGCCACTTCATTTCCACGCATCTTTTGAAGCTGCTTCTCATCCATATTTTCCACCTGGTGTCCATTAAACTCGAGCTTTCCGCCGAGGAGCTTACCAGGATATGCGGTAAGTCCCATAAGTGAATATGCTGTAACGGACTTACCTGAACCAGACTCTCCTACGATTCCAAGAACCTCGCCTGGCTTAATCTTAAAATTTACATCGTTAAGTGCCTTAACCTCACCTGCTGGTGTGAAGAAGGAAAGGCGCTCATGCTCTATATTTACTAAATATTCGCTCATAATGCCCTCCACTAATTCTTCATCTTAGGATCAAATGCATCGCGAAGACCATCACCTAAGAGGTTAAAGCTAAGAATAATCAAGCTTATCAAAAGTGCTGGAATAAACAGCAGATATGGATAAGTGTTAATACCATTTATAGCCTCTGAAGCCAGTGAACCAAGAGATGGCATTGGCACAGCTACACCGAGTCCAAGGAAGCTAAGGAAGCTCTCTGTAAAGATAGATGAAGGAATCTGAAGTGTAGTGGTAACGATAAGTGTACCAAGACAGTTAGTCAGCAAATGCTTCTTTATGATACGGCCTGAGCCAGCACCCAAAGCTCTGGCTGCCGTTACATATTCGCTCTCCTTAAGGGTAAGAATCTGGCTTCGAACCATACGAGCCATACCGCCCCAGTAAAGAAGTGCAAACACGATAAAGATACTGATAAGGTTCGTACCAGCCACGCCTACCCAGCCAAATCCCGGAAGTGTGGCAAGTGTCTCAAGCGGTGCCTTAAGAGCAAATGACAACAGTACGATAAGAAGCACATCTGGCACCGTATATATGATATCTACCACACGCATCAGGATGATATCTACCCATCCGCCTGCGTATGCAGCTATCGAGCCAAAGAGTGATCCGATGACAAGGATAATAACCGCAGCTATCATACCTACGAGAAGTGAAATTCTGCTTCCCATCATAACTCTGATAGCATAATCTCTTCCGAGCTTATCTGTGCCCATGAAGTGTGGGAAAACAGACTCACCTGCAGCCATCTTCGCCTGCTCTGTAGCTGAATATGCCATAGGTGCTAAGTTCTCAGAGCCTCTTATCTGCTGCTCGTATGTATATGGATAAAATGCAGGTACGATAAATGAGAAGATAAGTATCAGAATAAGCACTACAAGTGAAGTCATAGCCACCTTATTCTTCTTAAGTCTTCTAACTCCGTCCTTCCAAAAGCTTACGCTTTTTCTCATCACCACCAAGCTCTGCTTTTCATCTTCAGATGCAGGGGCGAAATCTTCTGCTGTATACAGTATATTCTTTTCTTCCATCATTTCACCTCTACTTAAGCTTAATACGTGGATCGATAATCTTGTAAGCTATATCCACCAGAACATTCATAACTATCATGAGGGTCGCAAGGAAAATCGTAGTACCCATGATAACTGTGTAGTCACGGTTAGTAATGGAACCGATAAACTCACCGCCAAGTCCTGGAATAGTAAATATCTTTTCTACGATAAAGCTTCCTGTCATAGTGTACGCAAGAAGTGGTCCAAGATAGGTAACTACAGGCAAAATAGCATTTCTAAGCGCATGCTTGAACAGGCTGACAAATTTGCTCACGCCCTTTGCCTTAGCGGTTCTCATGTAATCCTGTCCCAAAACATCGAGCATGGAAGATCTCATAAGTCGGGTTATGTATGCTGTAGGGTAAAAAGCCAGAGCAGCCACGGGCATAATATAATGCGCAGCACTTGAAAGTCCAAGGGTCGGCAGCCAGCCGAGCTTTACGCCGAAGAAGTACATGAGAAGTGTACATGTAACAAAGCTAGGCACCGCTATACCGATAGTGGCCACGACTATAATAATATTATCCCACGCCTTTCCTCTGTTCATAGCTGAGATACAGCCGAGCGGTACGCCCACACAGAATGCCAAAAGAACTGCCAGTCCGCCCAGTCTGGCTGATACAGGGAACTTAGATCCGATAATATCAGATACTGTACGACCTCTCTGCTTTATAGAATCGCCGAAATCACCCTTTAAGATACCACCCATATAAGTGAGATACTGCTGGAATAATGGCTTATCTAGTCCATATTTAGCCTCTAAGGCAGCCTGCGCTGCAGGGCTAACTGCTTTTTCTGACATGAATGGGCCGCCTGGCACCAAATTCATTAGAAAGAATGTAAGTGTGGCTACCACGAATATAGTGACAATAGCCATCGCTATACGCTTGAGAATATATTTTCCCATATTCTAAAAAACCTCCCGGTTAATATTTCTAGTATTATTTTCTAATCTTTCTGATGATGAAAATGAGGAGACAAGCACCTACTACACCACAGATAATCTGTCCGAGAATACCGGTAGCAGAAAAACCGATAAGACCAAAGAGGAATGAACCTACCACTCCACCACAGATACCGATGATAATATTTACAAGAATGCCTGAGCTAGACTTCATAATATAGCCCGCAAGCCATCCAACGATAGCACCGATTAACAAAGAAACTAAAACACCAACTAACATAACACTTCTCCTTTTCTCTTCATTGCTTTATCGCGCTAAACAACAATACGCGTACACTACATTCTATCACAAAATCTACGCTTGGGCAACATGATTTACATTTAAGCATTTTATGATATAATCTATAAATACTGATAAATAATGAGGACTAAACGATGAGAATTTTTTCAATGATGTTTTTAGCATTATTTGCGATAGGTGCCATTGCGCTCGCATTTTCGATTATATTTATCTATGTGAAGGTGAAGGGCACTCTTCAGTCACTCTTCGGCTTTTCCGATTTAGCCAGATTAAAAGCGTATACCTCCGATATAGAAGAACAGATTTCCAACACTCCCAAGTCGGTATCTGGTATGACCTCTGTGTTCCTGCCAAGGCTTCAGGCTGATTTTCCTGAGTTAAACTGGATGGAATTTCAGGAGATGGCAGCTGACGAGATAAGAAAGTATTGCGACGCAAAGGGCTACGGAAATCTAAGAATTCATAAATACGCCATAAACGATTACAGAAAATCCTCTGGCACCTGCTACTGCATCCTACAGTATGCTGCCGAATATAGAAATAACGGAAAGCTGGTACAGACCAGGTTTAACGTCACTATGACCTATGTCATGGATGCCACCCTTGCTGGTGACTCCACCTCATTTGCCATAAACTGCCCAAACTGCGGAAGCCCTATTACCATGCTCGGTCTTAAGACTTGTAAATACTGCGGTTCCGCTATTATAGGAGTAAACAGAAATGTATGGAACGCCCAAAAGGTGGAGGAGGTTTAAATCAAATGCATTTGCTTTTTACTATCGATTCTAAAAACTACGAAAGCTGTGATAAAACCACTGAAAAATCCAGCATCCGCGCCATCATAAGAAAGGACGGAAAGCTGCTGCTTCAGCAGGATAAGGAAGGATATTATAAACTCTCCGGCGGCGGTCCGGAAGGCATCGAGGATCACTGCTCCACCCTTCTTCGCGAGGTCGCTGAGGAGCTGGGGCTGGTTATAAAAACAGACTCACTGCAGGAAATTGGCTATATAGATGAGATACGTGCTGACATTTTTGAGCCTGATGTGAAATACATTTGCCACACCTACTACTACCATGTGGAATTAACTGGCGAGACTGTAGAGCCAAAGCCTACCAAAAGTGAAATCGAACGCGGTTTTCATCTGGCATCAGCTAGCTTTGATGAGATAATAAAAAAGAACTCAGAGCGTCTTTTGTACGGAAATGGTACACTAGATAAAGACACCGAGTTCTTAAAATGGTATATAAAGCACTATTCTATTTAAAAAGCTCTACTGTTATTACCTGGCGGCCCTTTTTCGTGGTGCCGCCTATTTCTTTTATAACAAGCTTTCCCTTTCCCCTCACTGAGATAGTGGAAAGCCCTGTGATAACTTTGTCGTTATTCTCACATAGACGCCCGTCTACAGACACCTTTTTTTCATAGAAATACAAATTCGCATCCTTCCTTGAGAGCTTATACGCAGCCGCCACGATGGCATCCACTCTCATAGAAGGAATCATAAGCACAGCCTCTACTCCATCCTTATTCTTAGCGGAATCATCATACTCAGCCCTGTCAACCCTGATAGAGTTATGGCCTATAGACACCAGGTTTTCACACACGTAGTCCGCTATTCTATCCGCGACAAATACATACGCACTCTTGCCATCTACGACTATATCCCCAAAGCATTTTCTCTCTAAGCCAAGATTCATAAGAGCTCCCAAATAATCCCTATGGCTTACCTCCTTTGCGAACTTTTCTGCCAAAGGCGATATTTTAATGCAAACCATAGGAAATGGCTCTTCATAGAAAAAGTCATCCTTTGAGCCAAAGCATACCATCTTTCTTTCTGCGTTCTCATATCCACCCCAGAAGCTGTACTTTATTGGAAAGTCCTTAGACTCTCTGATGCAGTCCTCCTGTTCGCTGAGCGAAAGAAAATCGCTGAATATGTAATGGCTGCCTTTATAAGCTCTGCTGGCTATGTCTGTGTAGTTTATCATACTTTCAAATATCCTAAAAAGGCACCACGAGTTACCTCCTGGTGCCTTTTTCAATAATTACATCATCATCTTCCAAGCGATATCATTGTAGAAAAGCTCCTTCTCGAGTTCCTCTACTGTGCTGTCCTTTGTGATATGAACATACTCTATATCCATGATGCGAGCCCAGTCCTTCATCTGCTCAGCAGTTACATCATAGCTAAGTACAGTGTGATGTGCTCCACCAGCTGTAATCCAGCACTCTACTCCTGTGGTCAAATCTGGCATAGCCTTCCACATTACACGAGCTACAGGAAGATTTGGCATAGGCATGATAGGCTTAACAGCCTCTATATCCTGAACTATAAGTCTGAGTCTTCCGCCCATATCGATAAGGCTGACTACGATACCCTTACCGGCCTTTCCTTCGAATACCAGTCTGGCTGGATTCTTCTCGTTCATACCGATTCCAAGGTGATGTGTCTCGATTCTTGGACGTCCCTCAGCCACGCTTGGACAAACCTCCAGCATGTGCGCACCGAGCGAGTATTCAGAACCCTTTACGAGATGGTAGGTGTAATCCTCCATAAATGCAGAAGCGCCGTTTCCGTTTTCACCCATAGCCTTCATGATAGCAGTCATAGCGCTGACCTTCCAGTCACCCTCACCGCCATAGCCGTAGCCCTGTGCCATCAAATGCTGTGAAGCAAGGCCTGGGAGCTGCTCCATACCGTAAAGATCTTGGAAAGTATTTGTAAATGCCATGCAGCCTGCCTTTTCCATCATCTTCTTCATAGCGATTTCTTCCTTCGCCTGATAACGGATAGCTGCGATGTCATCAGTAGCTATGTCATAAGACTCCTTGTAGACAGCCATAAGCTCATCTATCTCAGCCTCGGTCACCTGATTCATTACCTTTACCAGATCACCTACAGCCCAGGTATTTACCTGCCAGCCAAGCTTAGTCTGAACCATTACCTTATCGCCCTCGGTAACAGCTACCTCTCTCATGTTATCACCGAAACGCATTACCTTGAGTTCCTTTGAAAAAGCAGCTCCTACAGCAGCCTTCATCCAGTCTCCGATTCTCTTAACTGGCTCGTCATCCTTCCAGTAGCCTGCTATCACCTTTCTAGGTGCACGAAGTCTGGCACCGATAAAGCCGTGCTCTCTGTCTCCGTGAGCAGCCTGATTCAGATTCATGAAATCCATGTCGATCTCATCGTTAGGAATCTCAAGATTAAACTGTGTGGCAAAATGGCACCATGGCTTCTGAAGATTTGCCAGACCATTTATCCACATTTTACTAGGTGAGAAGGTATGACAGAAGGTGATGATACCTGCACAATTCTTGTCATAATTTGCCTCTCTGATAATGTCAGTGATCTGACCATTACTCATGGCAGTCACCTTATACTTAAGTGGATATGGAAGCTTCTTTGACATTTCATCTGCCATAATCTGCGCACGCTCTGCGACAGTCTTTAATACTTCCTCTCCGTACAAATCCTGTGAACCAACCACAAACCAAAATTCGTAATTACCCATTTTCTTCTCCTTTATGTCTATTGTTTAATGCATATCGCCCGATATGTTAGGCGACCTTTATATTATATCATCTTTGGATATAAAGATAAAGCGTACTATTACTTCTTTTTTCTGAATTCCCAGAAGGCTACTGCTGAAGCCGCTGCCACATTTAAAGAATCCACGCCTTGCTGCATAGGAATTTTCACCACATAGTCACATTTGTCCAGAAGCTCTTTAGAAATGCCTGTGCTCTCCGTTCCCATCACTATAGCCAGCTTCTCTTTTTTTAGGGCATCCAGCTCACTGCTTCCCATTTCATAGGCATTCTCTGAAAGAGCCATAGCTATAAACCTAAAGCCTTTAGTCTTTAACTCATCGACAAACGTCAAATCCTCCTCCACTGCATACGGCAATGAAAAGATATTTCCCATAGACACTCTGATAGCACGCCTGTATAAAGGGTCTGCAGAAGCTCTGGTTAAAATCATGCCATCTATGGATAAAGCTGCCGCATTTCTGACTATGGCTCCCACATTAGTAGGATTTACCACATCCTCTAAGACCACCAGCCGCTCCCCTGTTAATTCATTCGCAACAGGCAAATCTCTTCGCTTCATGGCACACAGCATTCCATGTATCAAAGAATACCCTGTGAGCTTTGACATAAGCTCTGATGAAGTACAAAAGATAGGTGTAACGCCCTCATATTTAGTCGCCTCAAAAAGCTGCGCGTATTCACAGAAGAAAGACTCAGCTTCATATCCTGCGTTTACAGCGCGTTCTATCACCACAGGCGTCTCCGCTATGAAAAGTCCCTTCTCTGGCTCATAGATATGCCTAAGCTGATTCTCATTTAAGCCTATATAGCATTTTAGCTTCTCATCCTCTAAGGAGTCCACATCGTTAAACGAAAGTCGTCCATCCACGCACTCTGTCAGCTCCTCACCGGACTCGCCGCCATAGCGCAAGGTCATGGCAAAAAGCCCCTTATCCTCATTTGACATGAGCTTTTCTAAAAACAGATGATCGCCCTCCCACATATCAAGAGTCAGCACCTTTTCTTCTTTTATCCAGCTAAGCTCACCCTCGTCACAATTTTGAAATGAGTCACTCGAAACCTCTGCAGTGTATAAAAACATGCGCTCTGGCGCAAAGCCCGTAGAATCAAAATCTACTATTCCACGCCTCCTTAGCTGACTAGGTTCAAGTCTTATCCCAGTCTCCTCAAGGGTCTCTCTGATAAAGCACTCATCTGCAGTCTCGCCCTTTTCGACCTTTCCGCCTACACCGAGCCACTTACCAAAGCTGCCATCGCCTTTGTCGAAGCTGCGATAAAGCATCAGATATGAACTTTTATATTTTATATATCCTAAAGTAGTGTTTTTCATGGGCTCAATATTACCAAAAAAGGCAGCGGATTACAACGAATCCACTGCCTCTTATTTCATTTAAGACTTACTTTCCGTTTAATGCCTTCTCAAGCTTTGCGAGCATATTATGAGCAAACTCTCTTCCGCCGATACCAAATGCGATAGCTGAAGCTACGCCGATAGCAGCGATAATTACTATAAATGCTGTATTTACGATAGTAGGCGCTATTCCGAGCTGTCCAAGTGCAAGGAACACAACCACCACATATACAGCGGTCTTTATAATTACGATAGATACACCAGCTTCAGGATTAGCCTTCTTAATAGCAGCGGTGGCGATATTTACTGCTATCACACCGATACCTGCGATAAGAACTACAGCTATAACAGATGGCATATATCCGATGATGGTCATTCCAATATTCGTAAGCACTGGAAGCTGAAGAACATTTAAGCCCTCCACTGCCAAGATGATAGCGATGATGTACTTTACGGTAGTGCCAGCCACTTTAGAAAGAGAAATCTTCACTTCTGACTGAGGCTGACCAGTAATTTTTTCAATGAGAGAATCAGCACCTACACCTGCAAGGAAATCCTCTAAAAGTCTGCCAACAAGATTTGCGATTACCACACCTACAGCGATGACTACTACAGCGCCGAGTATATATGGAATCTCTCCAAATACCATAGAAATAATACTGTTAGCTGGCTCTGAAATAGCAGCTATACCAATCTGCTGAATGGCAGCTGTTATAACCACCAAGAGAATTAGGGCATACACAAGGTTTGCAAGAACTGTAGAGATAAGTGTAGACTCACTGGCCTTTATACCAGCCTTCTCCTGAACTACATCCAGCTTAAGTGCTCTAAATACAGGCTTTAACAGTTCTTTAATAATGCCAGCGATATAAATACCTACCACAAGGATAAGACAAGCACCCACGATCTTTGGCAGAATACCAAGGAACGAATTTACAATATTTACAATAGGAGCTGATACTGAGTGCATGCCAAGCTTATCTAAAACTGCTGGCAGGAATAATAAAAATACCACCAGATAAACAAGCTTAGGAAGAAAATCCATAACTGACTTCTGAGACTCACCCTCTAGCTTACACTTAGCCAAAAGCGAATCAAACTTGATAAGCTTTAAAAACTTAAGTGCCAACGACTTAGCTATCTTAGCCGCTATAAAGGCCACAATAAGAAGCAGGATAGCATATACCACATCAGGTATAGCTGCCAAAATACCATTTAAATACGTCATAAAAATACCTCCCCAGGATAATAAAATACAGGTAGGCTGTCCTCCCACCTGTGTATTATTTTACGCTTTTATAGCGCCAAATTTGTGAACAAACTGTGAATTATGAACATGTCTACTACTCAACTTTTTGCAAAAAAAATGAAATCTTCTACTCAAACTGTGACGCATACAGCCTATGGTAAAAGCCCTTCCTCTCCATAAGGCTCTCATGTGTTCCCTGCTCCACCACATCGCCCTTATCCAAAACTAAAATAGCATCTGCATTCTGAATGGTACTGAGTCTGTGCGCTATTACAAAACAGGTCTTGTCCTTCATCAGCTCGCGCATAGCCCTTCCGATTTCGCGTTCAGTACTAGTGTCTACATTTGACGTAGCCTCATCCAGTATCAGCATCTTCGCATCATAAAGCATAGCGCGCGCTATGGTTAAAAGCTGCTTTTGACCCTTTGATATATTTCCGCCATCCTCAGTTATAACCGTTTCATAGCCCTTTGGAAGCCTCATGATAAATGGATGGATATGTGCAGCCTTTGCCGCTGCTACCACCTCCTCCATAGTGGCATTTTCCTTGCCGTAGGCTATATTCTCAAAGATGGTTCCCTTAAACACCCAGGTATCCTGAAGCACCATGGCATAGGCACCTCTTAAGCTCTCTCTTGTATATTTTCTAATATCCTTTTCGTCCACCAAAACTGCGCCATCATTCACATCATAAAACCTCATAAGGAGATTTATGATGGTCGTCTTTCCAGCGCCGGTAGGACCTACGATAGCTATCAGCTTTCCAGCAGGCGCATCCAGATTCAGGTTATGTATTATGGTCTTTCCCTCGTCATAACCAAAATAGACATTTTCTAAGCTTACATGGCCTGCCACATCTAAAAGCGGCTTCGCATCATTTGCATCCTGTAGCTCCTCCTCCTGATCTAAAAGGTTAAAAACCCTCTCCGTCGCAGAGAGTGCAGAGTAGATTTCGTTTACTATATTTGCTATCTCGTTTATCGGACCAGAAAACTTTCTCGAATATAAAACAAAGGAAGAAATCTGCCCCAGCGATATCATCTCGAACATATAAAGCAATGAGCCAAATATCGCCACCAGACAAAGTCCCAGATTATTTATAAAATTCACTGATGGACCCATGCTGCAGCCATAATACTCCGCATCGTAAAACGAGTCTGCCACCTCACGGTTTATTCCATCGAATTTCTTCTCCACCTGATTCTCATAGGCGTAGGCTATAATCGTCTTCTGTCCGGAAAACATCTCCTCGACAAAGCCATTCATCTTTCCGTACATCTTCGAGCGCTTTGAAAATCTCGGCTGCGTAAACTTCCTTATGTGAGTGGTATAGCCTATAGCCATAGGAACTGTGATAAGCACTGTCAGTGACAGCCAAGGCGATATAACCACCATCATCACAAAAGAGCCTATAACCGTTACAATACTGGTAAGTATCTGAACTATGTCTGTTGCCAGACAGGTTCCTATCACATCCACATCATAGGATACACGGCTTATTATATCTCCAGCCTGATTTCTGTCGAAAAAGCCCACCGGAAGCTTCATAAGCTTCTCGAAAATATCGCGTCTCAGCTTTTTTGAAATCCATTTGCTGACCATTACCATTATCACATTTATGGATATGGTCAAAACAGCTGAGGCCATATAGCAAAGCAGCATTCTAAGCGCAAAGTACTTAACTCTGTCAAAGTTCACCATTCCCTTGCCTGCTGCCACCTCATTTATCGCCTGACCAGCTAGGGATGGACCAAGCAGCGCCAAGCCATTGCTGGCTACACAAAGCAGCACCACAAAAAAGATTATGAACTTATACTGTCCTAGATAGGACAGCATTCGCCTTAGCGTCCCTCTCGTGTCCTTCGGACGATTTCTTATCATGGAATTATCTGCCATAATACTTTACTGTAAACCTCCCTCAGACATCTGTGTTCTATAAATATCAGCGTATACCTTACAGCTCTTTAATAGCTCGTCATGCTTACCATGTCCAATAATCTGCCCTTCATCGAGCACTATTATATCATCTAGGCTCATGATAGAGCTTATTCTTTGTGCCACTATGATAGTGGTGGTATCACTATAATTCTCTCTTATCGCTCTTCTAAGATCTGCATCCGTTTTATAGTCGAGAGCACTTGAAGAATCATCTAAAATAAGAATCTCCGGCTTCGCGGCCAGGGCTCTCGCTATCAACACTCTCTGTTTTTGACCACCGCTTAAATTCGCTCCATGGATGACAGCCTCATGTGACAGACCATCCTCATAATCTGCTATAAAGCCCTTGGCTCTGGCATCGTCCACTGCCTCCCAAATTCGTTCATCACTGACACTTCTGCCAAAGTCTATGTTTTCTCTCAGCTCATCAGCAAATATCACATCATTTTGAAAAACCACGCCAAAAAGCCTGTGTAAACTGTCCTTGTCGTAGGTTCTTACATCCCTGCCATCGATAAATATATGCCCCTTAGTCGAATCATAGAATCGCATCAAAAGATTGGCTATGGAGGTCTTTCCTGAACCTGTGGCGCCTATGATGCCAAGAGAGCCTCCTCTTTTAATCACAAAATCCACATCCTTCAGACAGTTTTTCCTCTCATGACCTGCCATCGGATCGTCTGCCCCATAATTAAAGGTGACATGGTCAAACACTATGTAGCCCTCTCTGTCAGTCTTTGACGCCTCAGCTTCTTCTAGAACCTTTAAGCCCTCATCCACATTTACCACTGCTGCTATTCGCTCTGCAGAAGCATTAGCTTTGGACATAGCGATAAACACTCTGGACAAGCCCATGGTACCCATCATGAGCATGTTAAAATATGTCAGAAATGCTAAAATAACACCCGGCTTTGAAAGACCATCATTCACAAGATGCGCTCCCAAAAGAACCACCAGCGTAAGTCCGATATTTAAAAACAGCGTCACGAAAGGCACAGGAAGTGCCATGATAACACCAGCTGTTATATCCTTCTTAGCCATATCAGAATTTACAGACTCATATCGCCTCTTCTCGTAGTCCTCCTTTGAAAGAGCCTTTACTACACGAATGCCAGTTATGTTTTCGCGCATAACTCTTACGATATCATCCACGCTAGACTGCACCTTTTCATAAAAAGGTATACCCTTTAAAGAAATGTAAACCATGATAAAAATCATGAGCGGTGCCATCACAAGAAGTATCAAAGCAAGTCTATAATCCATGATAAGTGTAACTGTTATTCCACCTATAAAAAGAATAGGTGCCCTTATACCCATCGTCTGAATCATACGTATGAAATTCTGAAGGTTATATGAATCCGATGTCATTCTAGATGTCAGGGAAGGCAGCCCTACCTCATCCATCTGATTTCCAGAAAGATTAATAGATTTCCAGAAAAGATCACGTCTTATGTCATAGTTGCACTCAGCTGCCACTCGCACGGCCATACGGTTTGCCTTTATATTCAAATACCGCACTAAAAAAGCCAGGGCGATCATTATGGCGCCCCAGATTAGAATCTTGCTTACCTGCTTTTCTAGTACTACATCATCTATTATGTGTTCGAGCACATAAGGAATGAGCAGCTCTCCAAAGCTGCCCATTATCTTTATAGTCGTGCCTATAAGCATGACATTTAAGTATTTTTTTAGATAACTCCAAATAAAGCCCATTTTTCCAGCCTACTTATATTATTCAAATGGATACTTAACGCCCCAAGAAGCTCTAAGCTCATCCATCTGTCTCATAATCTCAAGCGACAGTGCATGCGGCATCTCCTCGCACTCGAGTTTTCCCTCTTTAATCGCTTTCACACATGCGAGAACCTCATATTCATAGCCGTTTACTTGTTCAGGTATCGGATAATCCTCCACCAGCTTTCCATCCAAATCAAACCGCTTGATAGATGAATAATTATTAAGTGGAGAGATAGTGAGTGAACCTAAAGTTCCATAGATAGTTCCCTCATTGATAGGTCCTGTCACCATAGAGGTACGAAGGTGTGCCTTCTTTCCATCCTTATATGTATAGTATATATCTGATGTCGCATCTACACCTGTCTCATATAGCTCACACTCAGAGGTAACCTCTGCTATGTCATTTCCAAAATACATAGACGCAAATGTGAGATCATACATTCCAAGATCCAAAAGAGCACCGCCGGCCAGCTCTGGCTTATACATGCGCTCCTTATGTGAAAGCGGAACAGAAAACTCAGCCTTCAGCTCCTTGATTTCACCCAGGATACCGCTCTCGAGCACTGACTTAATAGTATCCTTAGCCGGCATATATCTTGTCCAGATAGCCTCTGTTAAAAATATCTTCTTCGACTCAGCTAATTCCACTATCTCCTTTGCCTGCTTAAGGTTTGCCATAAATGCCTTCTCACAGAGCACTGCCTTCCCGTTTTCAAGGCAAAGCTTTGCATGCTCGAAATGGTGAGAATGTGGTGTAGCCACATAGACAAGGTCTATGTTCTCATCCTTAACCATCTCCTCATAGGAGCCATAGGCCTTAGTAAAGCCCCATTTATTCTTGAATTCCTCAGCACGCTTAAGGTCTCTGGCAGCCACTGCATAAGGAACCACCTCATCCAAGATTCCACTTAGTGCCTTTGCCATGTAGGTCGCTATATTACCTGCACCCAGAATAGCTACATTTAACTTACCCATACTTCTTCTCCTTTTCTAGTATAAAAATCCTGCCCTACTATCATACCACATCACATCACCCATGTGCCACTCTCGTTGCCCATCAGCGTCTTCTCCAAATAGCCTTACTCATAATCAAATAATCCATCATTTTTCTCTTCCAGCGCCTTTATAAAATGATAGGTAAATTCATTATACGGAGTGGCGATTCCCAGCTCTTTTCCCATGCGAACTACTGCACCTGCGAACATATCCACCTCAGTATGTCTTCCTGCATCCAAATCCTGCAATGTAGAAAATCTCGCACGTTTTTTAGTCTGTCCCGGCCTCGAAAAGCTCGCATCCGCCAAAGACAAATCTATACCCTTAGCCTTCGCTATTAAATCCACCTCATCTCTCAGCTTGCTTTGAATGAATGCCACATGCTCACTGTCCGTGTAAGCACCCACTCCACAGTTTACCATTGCCTGTGGCTGATTGTTTGCTATATTAAGCTTAAACTTGCTCCAAATCTCACTAAGAATTACCTTCGAATGAATATAGTTTACCCCGCTGCCGCTAAAAAACTCACTTACAGCATCCACCCTCTCACTTCCGCGTTTTTCATCTATCTCTCCAAATATAACGCCTATCGTGGCAGCAGAGTCAAATCTGACACTGTTTCCATTCCTCTCTGAAGCGACTCTGATAAGCGAATACATCATTTTATCCATTCCTATCTCAGAACCTATGATTTCCTCGCTATCCACTCCGTTTAACAGGCTCATAACTATGGTATGTCCATCCACCACAGCCTCAATATCAGAAAGTGACGCTCTAAGTGCATTATACTTAGTCGTTACGATAAGAAGATCCACTCCATGCGCCTCAGATGGTGTACAAACCTTTGGACTATACTTTGTATCATTTATTAGCAGTCCTTCAGACTCAAGCCTTTCCTTTCTACTTCCACTAGCTACTATATAAAGATCTATTCCTTCCTTTTGACTAAGTCCCCAAAATATGTATGAGCCCACCGCTCCAGCTCCAATTATCGCTATTCTTTTAAGCTTCATAACAAATCTCCGCCGCACTAAAACAAATCCAAATTACTATCTAAATACACCTTTTCTCTGACATGAATCTGATACTGTGGTTTCGCTAAGTAATATAATAAAAATTCCAGTAAAACCGCACTTCCCAGGCTTCGTCCCTCTATTTTAAAATTAGAGAAGCCCATCGGCAAATACGTCATCAGAATGTCATCTACACCTATAAATGAAGGATTCTCCATAGCCCTGGAAAAAAGATATCCTTCCCTTCCACCAGGCTGCCTACATTCATACTCCTTAAGCTCTAACCCCAGCACTCGTCTGCTGACATTTTCATAACAGGTCTTCCTATCCAAGCACCCTATGAAGCAGCATTCATTGCATAAAAACTCTACCTTATCCTTCTGCTCCTGATTCAGTTCTAAAAGCTTATCCTGCTGCTTATTCAGTCTGAAATCTGGCACCACATACTTAAAATCATCACGCCTTAGTTCAAAAACAAGTTCTTCAAAATCTGTCAAAACCTTTGTCGTAGAAGACACGAAGTAGAGTTTCGGATAGTGCTGCATTAGATATTCAAGCAGTAAATCCGAATGCACTATCACTCCATTTTTTATTTCCCCGCCAGAGTTCTCAAAAAGCTCGCACAGTCTGTTGCATTTTTTATCCGATAAATGCTCCTCTGTTAACAGCGAATTACTAAATGCAAGCCGTCCGGAAATACCATATTCTCTTAACAGCTTAAGCACCTCGGACGTGGATGCATCCTGACACTCCATCCTGCCACCGCCCCATATTACATCAGGCGGTGCACCATAGATGGAAGCTATTTCCACCCAGTCATAGAACCACTCTCTGTGCTCGTAAAATACCGGCAGGAAAACCTTGTAAAACTCATAAAACTCAAATAGCCCTGGCAAGTGAAAGTATGCTTTATTTTTCAAGTCTGCTTCCAATACAATTCACCACCCATCAAACCGCCAAACCATACCCCGCAAGCTTAGCCTATTCTAAACACAGCCACTCCATATGCCCCAAGCACAAATTTTCCTGACACCTCTTCACTTGATATCAGCTCAAAAGCAGCCTGTTTCATATCTATTTCAGCCTCAGCCTTATCGAAATTCAAAACAAAAAGGTATTTAACTTTCTTTCCTTCCACCAGCTTCTCTCTTACCGAAAGCTCACATTTGCTAGGAGCAGTTACAAATGACGCTAATGGATACTTTAGCGACAGCTTTTCTAAGAACACATCCGCTGTCTGGGAAGAAAAAGCTCCACCAAAGTAGTACACCCTTCCGCTGCCAAAGCTCTTAGAAACTAGCGCAGCCTCACCCTGATATGGTCCATTCTCATAGGTCGCCAGCACCTCGCCGCCATCTATAGCAGATAAAAGTTCCATGAACACCGCGGTCTCTACAGACCTATCGCCCCACTTTGCAGATACGTGGCCATCCTCCGGTGAGACAAACGAATACTCTAGTACATCCGTTCCAGACATATCCTGAACTAACCCAGGAAGCTTAGCACTCACACAGTGTCCAAGCTTATCCTTATAGCCCGCACGGCATCCAAAGACTAGCGTTCCACCCTGCTTTACATATTCCTCCAGCAGACCGCTTTGCGATTCAGATAGAATACATGCATGTGGATAGAAAAGCACCTCGTACTTTAAAAGCTTTTCTATATCCGTACTCTCCATATATACAAAGTCAAACGGAATCTGACTTCTGTGGAGCTCTGCTAATAAAGCCTCATCGCTGCTTTCCACTAATCGTCCATGCCATCTGTCTATCCAGCTGTCCCAAATATTATCATAATCCCTAAGAATACCTACCTTCGCGCTGAACTTGCTTCCTGCCACCTCGCGTAGCTTCATAACCTTTCCCGAAAGCTCCTTTACCTCGCGAAGTCTTCTATTCTCACGGCCTGAATAGTCTAATATTCCATGCCAGTACATTTCTGTGCCAAAGGTGGCCGTTCTCCATCTAAAGAAGCTTACAAATTCCGCCCCATGTGCGATGGACTGCATGGTCCAAAGTGACATTTGCCCCACCTTAGGCGATGGAGCCTCCATTCTGGTATTCCAGCCATTTGCACCACTCTGCTGCTCCATAATTCCAAACGGCTCAGAAATCGCGCGAATCTCAGCCAGATTCCTGCTCCAGTGACGATCCTTTAAGAAATCATCATCCCTATATCCATCCAGACAGTATGCAAAGTTTGGATAAGAATCGTACATCATAAGATCCAGACTTTCGTCCTCCATCCTCTGATAATCTATCTTTCCAAACATGCCATTCGTCGTCACGAAATCATCAGCCTTTTTATACCTTCTGATAATATCTGCCTGCTCCTTTGCAAAGGTACAGGTACTGTCAGAAATAAATCTATAATAATCTAGCATCAAATGAGGATTTACTGAGTTCACATTTGTCCTTCTAGGAACAAATACCTCCTCCCAAAGATCATAGGTCTGGTTCCAAAAAACCGTTCCCCACGCCTGATTCAGCTTATCCAAAGAACCATATTTCTTCTTCAGAAACTCACGAAATGCTACAGTGTCACTCTCAGAATAAAAATTGTCATTCTCACAGTTAAACTCATTGTCGAGCTGCCATCCTACTATAGCTGGATGAGCAGCGAACTGTGAAGCAAACTTCTCCGTTATAATACGCGATTTTTCTCTATATACAGGCGAATTATAATTATAGTGTCTTCTGCCTCCGTGATAAATAGGATTTCCATCCATATCACAGTTTAGGCACTCTGGATACTTATATGTAAGCCAAGCTGGAGGAGTAGCTGTAGGTGTACAAAAAATTACCCTCATACCAAGCTCTAATGCCAAATCTAAAAACTCATCAAAGAAGGAAAAGTCAAACTCTCCCTCCCTTGGCTCGACTACACTCCATGCAAACTCAGCCACTCTGACAGTCGTCAAACCATTTTCAAGCATTCGCTTAAGATCTGACTCCCAATTATCCTTTGACCAATGCTCTGGATAATAGCAAACACCTAAATCAATCGAATCTCCGCCTATTAGCTTTTCCATAATCTCTCTCCTAAAAGGTAACTCCTAGCATCTTCAGCTTTTCTGCCGCATCCTCATAACCCAAAAATACGATTCCAGCGAATCCCAATTCCTTCGCAGCCACTACATTTTCCTCAGTATCATCTATAAAAACGCACTCCTCAGCGCTAAGCTCATATCTGTCTAATAGAAGCTTATAAATCTCTAAATCAGGCTTAACTACACCCTCCTGAAATGAGAACACCTTTCCGTCAAATTTTTCCACGAACGAAATACAGTCATAACACTGATGGTATCCGGCTGGTGTAAAATTTGTTATACAATACAGCTTATATCCAGCGGCCTTTAATGACTCTATCCAGCCTAATGTGTAATCATAAGTTCCCATAATCCCTTTGACATCATCATAGGCCTTATGTATCTCATTTTCTATCTCTGGATCACATTTGATAAATGCCTGTATCACCTCGTCATTAGAAAGCTTCCCCTTCTCAAACTCTGCCCAATACGGTGTCATAGCGGAAGCCTTCATAATACGCTTTATCATAGCTCCATCGAAGCCCTTTTCAAGCAAAAACTCTTTAAAACGAAATGGTGCCAAGACATTGCTTATATCAAACACTATATTCTTTATCATTTATGCCTCTCCTTTTAGTAAAATAAAATAAAGCCTGTACGACCAGACTTTACTTTTCAAAGCTTTTTATCTAATGCCTTCCCTGTAGTCCATCAGCTCAAATATAAGTGAAATTCGATTCAATAAAACATTGCTCACAAAAGGCTTCTCCATCACATCGAAGCCGCCCTCTGTAATACAGCGCTCTAAAATCTCAGCTTGTGTGTTTCCAGTAAGGAACAGTATTGGCGGCTCCTTCGTAAGCTTCATCTCCTTTATCCGCTTTATAACCTCGAAGCCATCCATCTCCGGCATATCAATATCCAAGAGAATTAAATCAGGAGTATTACCTTCAAGGTATTTTAGTGCCTGAGCCCCCATCGTCACCGCAATGACCTTATATTCCTCTGAAAGTACATTTTTTGCGGAAACAAGATTTATTCTATTATCGTCCACCACCAAAATACTCTTCATATACTATTCCTTCATCACAAACAAAATACCAAAGGTTTTCGGTCCGCAGTTACTTGAGACAGTGGCTGACGCAGCCTGCTCATGAAAATCATCAAATGCGATGTAATCACCAGCGTTTTTTTTAACCATATCAAGTATCTCTTCGCTGCATCCCGCATACGTTAGAAAACCTATGTCGTTTTTAATTTTTTCTTTATTTCCAAGCAGGTATTTAATGTATCTTTTAGCCACTATATTATAATTGCCTATAAATACCTTTTTGAGTGTAAGCTTTCCCTCTATCATAGCCAGCACTGGATGAATATGAAAGGTTTTACACAGCTTCATAACTGTACTCTTAACTTTGCCATTGTAATACAGATAATCCGCATTATTTGCGAGAAATGAAGTCGAAATCCGAGTTTTCATCTTCTCAATGTAATCTACGATTTCTTCGCTGGACATACCATCTCTCAGACACTTTACTGCCGCTAAAACTAAAAGCCCCTGACCTGACGACAAATGCCTTGAATCTATGATGTGAACCTTTTCCCCATCACGTCCCATCTTAACCTTAGCCAATGTAGCATTACTGTATGCCACACTTATGCCATCACTTATGCAGATATGTATAACCTCATTATACTCTGAAAGCTTTTTACTAAAGAAACTCTTATACTCATTGGCCGTAGGTACTACACTTATTGCCTTTTTCTTGCCATCAGCCATGTACTCGATTACATTTTGTGAATCTATTTCTCGGGTATCCCTAAATACACCGCTCTCTGTTCTGACATCGAAATAGATAATATCTATCTCATTTTCATCATATAAGTTCTGTGGAAGATCTGCCACACATTCAGTTGTAATAGCTATACTGTGCATAACCTACACCTCCATTCCACAGGCCTTTATCAGTTCATCTAAAAGCTGTGAAGCCCTGTCATAATCGAAATCACTTGCTGCAGCTCCGATTTCACCAAACATCTTGCCCACTTGAGTATCTTTAAAGACTCCACCTTTTGCACTCTTTGAGATTTCCTTAGCCAAATCATCATCAAAGCTGTCTATAGCTTCCTTCATGCTTAATACTAATTCTCGTATCTTGCCCTCATCCAAAGAAACTGTCTCCACAACACTTTCTTTTTCATCCTCTACATTAGCCATAAGGATTAGATCACCTTGCTCAAGAACCGTCGCATACAGCTCCATCGCATTCTGATGATTCTTCTTAATATAACCAAAGTCATTAGCCTTTCCACTGAGCTCCAGCTTCTTCGCTTCCTCCGACAAAGCCTTTGCACCTATAGAAAGAGACGAGCTCTTAAGGGCATGTACCTCGATAATATAGTTCTTCCAGTCTTCAGTCTCAAACATATTCTGAATCTGATGAATCTTTTCTCTTCCCTTATTTACATATGAGTCCAGGATAGAAAGATATGTATCTGTGCTGTTTCCTACATAAGAAAGCCCTAGCTTAACATCTATATATTCTGATGTGCTCTCGCTAATTACCAGCTCCCTATTCTTTGAATTATCATCTTCTGCTGATGGCTTTTCTATTTTATCCTTTGGAAGATTTTGCTTTAGCACACGATCAAGCACTGAAAGCTCAATAGGCTTCGTGATAAAGCCGTTAAACCCATTTGCCATATACATTTCTCTGGCTCCGCTGACTGCATTTGCTGTCAGGGCAATAATAGGCAGCTTCTGATAGTATTCGTCAGGATTACTACGAAGAATCTGAGTGGCTTCCACACCATCCATCTCAGGCATCATGTGATCCATAAGCACTAGGTCAAAGTCCTTAGAACCTAACATCTTTATAGCATCCGGACCGCTGGTGACAGACAAAAGCTGCATCTTATATGGCTGCATAAGACCTATAGCCACCTGGATATTAACCGCATTATCATCTACGATGAGAACTCTGGCCTTTGGAGCGACAAATGTATTGGTAGAAAGCTTCTCCTCCATAAGATCCACTATAGTGTTCTCATTGTTAAACACACTGCAAAGTGGAAGCTCATAAATAGGCTTATATATGCACCGCATATTAGGCGGTACAATAATAGCATCATATCTGCTTTGGATTATTATAACCTCTACTCTGTCTGCTATATCAGTAAAATAATCGGTATTTTCAAGGTATTCCTCTTTACCCACAAAGCAGTGAGTTATATTTCCAAAATCAATTCGTCTCTTTAAATCATCAAAGCTGCGCAGGATACAATGTCTAATCTGAAGAGATTCACCGATTTTATCAAGAAACTCTTTATACGCTCTCTTGATAGCCGGATGAGAGAACTTGGCAATATCGATATAGCATGCTGCATTAATCTTTTCAGCGTCCTGAATGCAGATAAATGGTCGCTCTTCCTTTACCTTTAAAGGAATAACAAATCTAAACTCAGAGCCCTCGCCGTAGACACTGTGAACTGTGATAAAACCACCCATCTTGGTAAGAAGGCGCTTCGTGATAACAAGACCAAGACCTGTACCCTCCACTGCGCGATTCTTCTTTGTATCCACCTGCTGGAAGCTGCTGAAAAGCTTTTCAAGATTTTTCTTGGTAATACCTATACCGGAATCCTTGACGCTAAAAGAAAGATTTATTCCATACTCACGTACAGTTTTTTGGACTTTTATAATGATTACACCCTCATTAGTGTACTTGACAGCATTAGTCAGAATATTAATCATAACCTGTCTAATGCGCATCTCATCGCCCACTAACACCCTCGGAATGCTAGGATCCACATGTGCGACTACCTCCAGATTCTTATCACCCATTCTGGCCATAGTCATATTTATAACATCATTTAATGTGGATGCGAGGTTAAACTCCTCCTCGGCCAGTTCCATCTTTCCTGACTCTATCTTAGAGAAATCAAGAATATCATTTATAATGGCAAGTAAGCTTCTTCCAGAGTTTTGAATCTGACTGCAATGCTCACGAACCACCTCTGAAAGATTACTCTCTCTCAATATAAGCTCGCACATACCTATGATAGCGTTCATAGGTGTGCGGATTTCATGTGACATATTAGCCAAGAAATCAGACTTTGCATGCTCTGCGTGCTCTGCATCCTCCACCGCATGCTTTAAGGCTAACCTGGCTCTGTCATCTCTTAGTATATTCACATACAGCGAAACACCGATTCCGACCTGAATAAAAATACCTAAAACAAAGCCCAAGGCTCCCATACTGCCACTGATATTTACAACATGAAAACCCCAAAGATGAACCAGCACTATCAGCGCAGTTAAACTCGTTTCAAATATTACGAGTATGCCGTCATGGTAAAATGAAACCAGTACTATAATGCCTATCAAAAGAATCATTTCAAGGAAATAATCCTTAAAATACAGACCACTTATAAATACAGCGCTGCCCGTAAAACAGCCATAAATCAGCCCTTGTATTCTGGCTGGTATCCTTTGGATGAGAAGGGTGATGATGATAAGCGCCATCTGAATCCAGAATACATAGTAAACATAAGTTGGCCACCCCTCATGTACACCGTATATCGTCAAAACTATGTCTGCCATCAGACAAAGAATCGTTGTCACATAATGCTCTATTTTTCTGCCGTTAATCTGATTTCTTTCCATTCGTACGTCCCGCTGATTAATGAGTCAATACACTGTGTATACTTTCCTTCAATACATTAACATTTATAGGCTTAGTAATATAATCAACCGCTCCAAGCTCCTCACTCTTCTTTATGGAGATCATATCCTTGTCGCCAGTTAAGAATATAACCTTGAGCTTTCTAATATTCTTCTGAATCCACTCGAGAACCTCAAAGCCATTCATGCCTGGCATCTCCATGTCTAAAAGACACAGGTCATACTTATTCTCCTTTAGAAGCTCTATTCCTTCCTCTCCGCACTTAGCAAATGTAATCGCAAAGTTTTCATTCATAAGAGCACGACTTACTATCTTATGGAAGAATGAATCGTCATCTATCATGAGGACATTTGTAATGCGACTGTAATCCATCTGCTTCATATCATACTGAAGATCTTCATCTATCATATCAAGCATTATCTGAGCTATCTTCGGATCAAACTGTGTGCCCATTCCCTTAACTATTTGCTCTCTGACTTCCGACTGAGGCATGATGGTATGATAGCTTCTGTTACTTGTCATGGCATCGTATGCATCAGCCACACTTATAATTCGTGCGATAAGCGGAATATTTTCTCCTGCTAAACCATTCGGATACCCCTTGCCATCATATCTCTCATGATGCCATCTGGCTCCTATAGCTAAATCAGGAATCATATCTACTCCACGAAGAATCTGATAGCCTGCTATGGTATGAAGCTTTATCTGCTCATACTCCTCATCCGTAAGTCTGCCGTTTTTATTTATGATTTCATCCTTTACGCTTATCTTTCCAATATCGTGAAGAATACCGATAAAGTAGACCTCCTGCTGCTGTTTCTCATCTCCACCCATTCGATACATAATCTCTCTGGCATACTGCGCCACGCGAAGAGAATGACCTCTGGTGTACATATCCTTAGCTTCCACTGCACCGCAAAGAGCATCTATAAGCTGTCCGTTCAGCTCCTCCTGTCTCCTTTGAACCTTTTCAAGTATTTCCTTCTCACCCAGAGCCGCAGCGCTCAGCTGGCGTTCATGCTCATGTTCTCTCTGCCCCTGTACAAACAGTATCAGTATCACTAGTCCAATAGTAACAGCTGGACTAAAAATTAACAATTTAGTAATCGTCACCTGACAAATCTGACATACAACTGGAACAGTCAGGAAATATCCCAAATATATGAGCTCACTTTTTCTGAATGTCCTTATATGAATTAAGAAAATAGCTACTGACATCATATAAATCAGATACGGAAAAAGATATGCCAAGAAGAATACTTTACCATGCGTATAGACATTATTTGAGTCGATATAATTAATCTTTAGTGGATGGAGTAAAATAGCCACTGCTATCTGTGCTATCGTCATAACAAAAGCTATTCTCATCCACCAGTCTGAAATATTTTCTCT
>JAZRWF010000090.1:0-15156 GCA_045599565.1 Lachnospiraceae bacterium | reverse complement strand
CTTTTTTATTACAGGATTAATTGGCTTTGGGTGGATGCTTTTAGTGCTTCTTATAATAAGCTTTGTATCGCTTTCATATCTTCATTTTGAGTTTGAAAAGATGCTTATGGTGTCTGTGATAACGGGAGTGGTAACCGCCGTGTTGTATGCGTTTACGAAGGTGAAAAAATACAAAAGAAAATAGAACTGTATATAAAAAATGGCACTGTGCTTTCGCACAGTGCCGCTTTTTTATTTTTGGAGAATATCTACTGTATGACTAGATGCTCCGAGAAGCTCAGGTCTTTGGCAGATAGACATTTGATACTGGATAAAACCGAAGAATTCCTCGTCGCTCATCTCATTTAGGTATGGGCGAAGATAATCGGCAGCACCATCTGGCGCAATGATAGAGATTCTGGTTAGTTCTAGCTTAGAGTTTAGTCTGTCTATGTCCTCTAATCTGACATAGTCATATAAATCCTCCTCGCTGCTTTTAGTATGAAAGTCTGCGGTCAATCTTTTGGCATCCTTTATTTCACTATAGTGATGCTCCTTGAATGCATAGGTGAGAACAGCATACTCGTTCATGACATAGGCGACCAGAATA
Source organism: Lachnospiraceae bacterium (assembly GCA_045599565.1). Taxonomy (GTDB): domain Bacteria; phylum Bacillota; class Clostridia; order Lachnospirales; family Lachnospiraceae; genus Pseudobutyrivibrio. The sequence goes on along the minus strand of JAZRWF010000090.1, from coordinate 14,567 downwards.
TAGCCACCTTTCTTGCAGACACGCTTCGCCTCAGAGAGAGCCTTTAGCTTGTCTTCCTCTAAGAAGAGGTGATACATAGGTCCAAAGAGCAGCACCATATCAAAGCTTTCATCTTCAAAACGCTTTAGCTTCAGAGCATTTCCCTGATAGGCTTTGACTTCTGGACAGTTTTTCTTTAGTATGCCAAGATTATGCTTAACCAGCTCCACGGCAGTTACATCATAGCCCTCATTAAACAGCGGAATCGTGTAAGCACCGCAGCCCGCACCGATGTCCAAAATTTTAACATCTGATTTAGGAATGGTATGCTCAAGCTCGAAAAGGTATTTGTGGATGTAGGTATTCGTGACAGCATATTCAACCTGTCCATGCCTGCTCTTAAGTCTCTTGTCTTCGTTAAATTTGTTATAGTAGGTTTCTAAAGTGGTCATATGAACTCCTTTTGTCTGATTATATATTTAATGTTCGCTTCCTGCAAGCCCAGGTGTTCATGCAGCCCTGACACTAGGTGTACATGCAGCCCTGACGTTAGGTGTTCATGCAGCCCTGACTCGTGGTCTTAATATTGTAACCGTGCTGGTAAGACCAAAAAAATGCAGTTTTAAGCGTATTTGTGAAGAATGTGTGAACAAAAGCGTTGTTTTATGGTCTTGAAAGCTACATAGGCGATATTAAGACCAAAAAGTGTGCGATTTTGGTCTTAGCAGCTTAAGTAGCAAATTAAGACCACGAGTCAGGGATGGAGAAAGAGCGGAGGGGAGAGAACGAGTCAGGGATGGAGAAAGAGTGGAGGGGAGAGAAAGAGCCAGAGCTGGAGAACGAGTGGAGGGGAGAGAACGAGTGAAAAGTTTGCGTTGAATAGGAGACTATTTTGTGGTAGAATAAACTAACCTATAAGTGTTTTTCAAAGAGGGGTTAAAATGAGAGTATTTGTTAATGAATCTCAAGAGGATTATCTGGAAACTATACTGGTTTTGTCAAGAAAGTTTCCTGCAGTTAGAGCTGTGGATATAGCTAACGAGATGGGATTTAAGAAGTCATCTGTCAGCATAGCTATGAAGAATCTCAGAGAGCAAAACTATGTCGCTCTCACAGAACAGGGCTTTATAGAACTTACTGAAGCTGGAAGAGCTCTTGCTGAGTCCGTGTATGAAAAACATGAGTTTTTGAGAACAAAGCTTATTAAATTAGGTGTTTCGGAGGAGATAGCTGCTTTAGATGCCTGTAGGATAGAGCATGTCATCTCAGATGAAAGCTTTGAGGCGATTAAGAATTATATAAAGGAATTAAAGAAGAATGGCTGATCTGGAAGAGTTTAGAGTGAATGAAGCTGCTGATGGGGATACACATTCCAGAGTCCTTAATACACTTCGGGATGCAGGATACAGGATTACGAATCAGCGAAAGGTAATACTTGATATTATATTGAACGAGGATCCTAGCTGTTGTAAGGAAATATACAGGGAGGCTGTTAAAAGAGATAAGAATATCGGTTCAGCTACCGTGTATCGAATGGTGAATACCTTAGAGGAGCTTGGACTTATCAGTCGAAAGAATATGTATCAGGTGGACTGTGATCAGTGCAGCGTGAAGTGTGATTCCTTTGGTGAGGATGAAAAGGAAGTGCCATGCAGCACCTGCGGCGGATGTAATATCGTTATATCTACAGACGATGGACAAAAGCTGGTGATCGATAGAGCCAAGGCAGCTCTTCTTATCGAGCTTGGCTTAAAGCAGAGCGGTGAGATAGCACAGAATATAAAAGTAACCCGTATCGTTATGTAGCGGGCTTATATAAAAAGGAGATGTTTTAAAATGATTCAATCAAGAACACATACAGCAGGTGAGCTTAGAATCTCTGATGTAGGAAAGACAGTTACATTAGCAGGATATTATGACAATATGCGTAAGGTTTCTAAGACCTTAGGCTTTTTAGTTCTTCGCGACTTCTATGGCGTTACACAGGTAGTCGTAGAGACAGAGGATATGATGAATATTGTAGATTCGGTGAATAATGAGTCTACCTTAGTAGTGACAGGTGTGGTAAGAGAGCGTTCCTCAAAGAATCCGAACCTTCCTACTGGCGATATCGAGGTGGTACCTTCCAACATCGAGGTAGTGGGCAGATGCAGACATAATGAGCTGCCATTCCAGATAGCCAGATCTAAGGAGGCAGATGAGAATACTCGTCTTAAGTACCGTTATCTCGATCTTAGAAATCCGGCTGTTAAGGATAATATTATTTTGAGATCAAAGGTGGTTTGGGCGCTTCGTCAGCGTATGGTAGAGCAGGGCTTCATGGAGATTACCACTCCTATTCTTACCTGTTCATCACCAGAGGGCGCAAGAGATTACCTTGTACCTTCGCGTAATCATCCTGGAAAGTTCTATGCACTTCCACAGGCACCACAGCAGTTTAAGCAGATACTTATGGCATCTGGCTTTGGCAGATACTTCCAGATAGCTCCATGCTTCAGAGATGAGGATGCGAGAGCTGATAGAAGCCCAGGAGAATTCTATCAGATGGATATGGAGATGGCATTCGCTTCACAGGAGGATGTATTCTCTGTTATCGAGACAGTTCTTCCACCTGTATTTGAGGAGTTTGGTCTTTACAAGGAGGCTTCTAAGGCTCCATTTAAGCGTATTCCATACCTTGAGTCTATGGAGAAGTACGGCTGTGATAAGCCAGATCTTAGAATAGATCTTATCTCAGTGGATGTGACAGATGAGCTTAAGGACTGTGGCTTTGAGCCATTTGCGACAGGTGAGATTAAGGCTGTAGCTGTCAGTGATTTCGACGGCACAAGAAAGGTTATAGATAAGCTTATGGCTGATGCTGAGGTTATCAGCGGTCATAAAGCATATTGGTTTAAGGTGGGCGACGATGGTGAGATCGCTGGAGGTATCGCTAAATTTGTCGCAGATAAGAAGGAGGTTCTCGCTAAGAAGCTTGATCTTAAGCCTGGCACATTGGTATGCCTTTCAGCAGGTCCAAGACTCTTTGCGCAGAAGACTGCCGGAGTGCTCATTAAGCAGCTTGGACAGATATGTCCTAACCATATGAAGAAGGAGTGCTATGAGTTCTGCTGGATAGTGGACTTCCCTATGTATGAGATGGGTGAGGAATCAGGCGAGCTCGAGTTCTGTCACAATCCATTCTCTATGCCACAGGGTGGCTTGGAGGCTCTTTCTACTAAGGAGCCACTTGATATCTTAGCATATCAGTATGACCTCGTAGTAAATGGTGTGGAGCTTTCATCTGGAGCTGTTAGAAATCATGACCCTGAGATTATGCTCAAGGCATTTGAGCTAGTAGGACTTGGCGAGGAGGATGTTAAGTCCAAGTTCCCAGCTATGTATCAGGCATTCTGCTATGGTGCACCTAGCCACGCTGGTATCGCACCTGGTGTAGACCGTATGGTAATGCTTTTGGCTGGCGAGGACAGCATCAGAGAGATAATTCCATTCCCTATGAATAAGGGTGCAGAGGATATTATGATGGGTTCACCTTCAGAGGTAGATCCAAAGCAGCTATCTGACGTACACATCGCTATAGTGGCACCTAAGGAAGACTAGAAACTAAGCATTCGCAGGATACGATATAGAAATACATATTGTCTCTTACATGCAAGCATGACGATACAATATGTACTTCTATATCTACTGCGAAAGTAACATCGGGAGGAAACACATGCATATCTGGCACGGCACAATAATTACATGTGATGATGAGAATAATGTGGCAAACTATCTGGTAGAGAGGGAAGGTAGAATCGTATTTGTTGGAAATGAGCTGCCTGACTCATACAGAAAAGCGCAGGTGATAGAGCTTGGAGAGAAGGCTATTATTCCTGCTTTTGCAGATTCATTTTTGCATTATTCATCCTACAGTATCCTAAAGGATGCTTATTTTGCTGTGGAATGTGCATCCTCGGATGAGTTTATAAGCGGGCTGAGAAGGCATATAGAGAACACAAGGGATAACCCTGTTATCGCCTTTGGAGCGCCTGTCATCTTGGCAGACCAGGACTCTAAAATAAAAAAGTCTCAGCTGGATGCGATTAGCCCGGATAAGCCAGTGTGTGTTATCACATACGATTCGCATGGCTGTATAGTTAATACTGCATTTTTGAACCAGATTAAGAATACTATAATGAATCTTCGCGGATACCATGAGGCTAGCGGAGAGATGAGAGAGCAGGCATTTGTGGCTTGTATGGAGGTGATTAACAGAACCTTTAATACAAGAAAGGTTATAGATGCTATGATGCGAAATGCTGATGGTCTGGCTGAGCAGGGCGTCGGTATGATCATCTCAGGCGGCGGTATCGGCTATGTGAGAGATTTGGATGCAGACATGGAAAAGTCTGCGGCTTTAGGTCTTGATACCGGTATTTCGATGAAGGTAGGCTGTGCGGCTTCTGATGTGGAACGCGTTATAAAGAAGGGCTTTAAGACTATTATTTGTCCTAATATAGATGGACCTATAGGCTATCTGGAGGCAGGAGTGATTCAGCCATACATGAATGGTGACAGGGGTATAAAGAATATAGACAGAGAGACCCTAAGGGAATACTGCATAAAGGCTAACAGGGCAGGACTTCAGATAATTCTTCGAGCTCATGGAGACAGTGCATTTGACGATGCGACCTTTGCTTTGGAATGTGCACTTTTAGATTATCCTAGAAAAAATCACAGACATGCTATCGTGCATGCGAATATGGTTACGACCAGAGGTCTAAACATATGCGCAAAGTATGGAATATACTTATCTGTTCATCCAGGACAGCTGCCATGGCAGAGGGAAAATCAGGCTAAATTTATAGCGAGAAATCTCGGTGAGGATAGAAAGAATGAGCTGAATCCAATAGCAAAGATAGTTCAGGCTGGTGTGAAGGTTTCGTTCTCATCAGGAGCGCCTACTACTGAGCCAAAGCCGTTGGAGTGGATTGGCAATGTGGTAAATAACCCGTTGAACAATGGTACGATAGGTGTTTTAGATGCCATAAGAATGACGACCATAAATGGCTATGAGATGGCATTTTTAGACGACGAGAGAGGGTCGCTTGAGTTTGGAAAGGTGTGTGATATGAACATACTAAATATAAATCCACTTCTCATAAGACCTGAGGATTTTTCAAGTGTAAAGGTGGAGCAGCTTTATCTTTCGGGTAAGCCGTATGAGCATACCAGATCGACAGCTATGGCTACGCTGCTTCGAGGAATGTTCCCACAAAGAATATAGTAATTACATAAGAGGTAAATAAATATGTCTGTTCAGTTCATCGTTGGCCCGGCGGGCAGCGGTAAAACTTTTTATGTAAACAGCTTGATACTCAAGGAAGCTGACGCCGATAAAACAGGTGCCAGCTTTTTTGTTTTGGTTCCAGATCAGCATACCTTCAACACACAAAAAATGCTTACTGATATGGCACCTCGCGGCTGCGTTACGAATATAGATATCTTAAGCTTTAAGCGTCTGTCACTCAGACTGCTGGAGGCTGCGGGAAAGGTTAAAGATATTATAGATGATATAGATAAGACCTATCTGATAGCGGCAGTGGGAGCGAAGAGGGCTGATGATTTAAAGGTTCTATCGAGGTCTGTAAAAAAGATAGGAACCCAGACTCAGATTAAGAGCCTGTTTTCGGAGTTTATCACCTATGGAATCACGCCAGAGAGGCTTAAGGAAATGGGTGAGTTACCTGCCATGGGTGAAGCGTTTAGAAGAAAAGTAAATGATCTGGCAGTTATCTATGAGTCATTTCTGGAGAGAGTCGAGGGTTCATACTATACCTCAGAGTCCATCATAACCGCTGCCTGTGATGTGATAGACGACAAATGTCTGCTAAAGGATAGTGTTATAGTTTTGGATGGCTTTACAGGACTTACACCACTGCAGTATGGCATGATACAAAAGCTTCTGCCGATAGTTAAAAAGATCTATATCACCATTACGCTGGGCATTGGCGAGGTGAGGCCAAATCTAAGTAAAGATGCGCTTTTTTACATGAGTCACGAGTATAAAAATACCATAGGTCGTCTTTGTGACAAAGCATTTGTCGAGATAGAAAATGACATATATCTGACTGGCGAAATGGGCAGATTTAAGGCAAATGCTGAGTTTGATTTTCTGGAAAAAAATCTCTTCAGAGAGGATAAAAATGAAGCCTATCCATTTGAGGTAAGAAATATTACCCTTTCAAAGATAGCGACGCCTAAGCTGGAGGTAGAGTACACTGCTGCGCGCATAGCAAGGCTTTTGAGAGAGGGCGTGAAGGCTAAGGAAATAGCGGTGGTATGTGCTGATTTAAGCCAGTATGAGTATCTGCTTGGCACTACCCTGGAGCGTTTTGAAATACCTGCATTTATCGATGCCAATATGGCTATTACATATAATCCGCTGGTAGAGCTGATTAGTCATTTGAGGGCTGTGGTCCAGTGGAATTTTAAGAGAGCGGATGTGCTCGGTCTTTTGGACACTGGTCTTCTTTTACAGGAAAGGGCTGATATAAATCTCTTTGACAATTACATTCTGGCCAGCGGACTAAAAGGTGTAAAGGGCTATAGGGAGCACCTGAGCGTTTCGCCTAGCGGTTTTACAGGAGAAAAGCTTACTATCTGCGATGCTGTCAGAGAGAGCGTTTATAATCTGTGCAAGCCGCTTTTGAGTATTAAGACTGGAGAGCACACGGTGCGTCAGTTCGCAACGGTCTTATATGAGAGTGTGGATTCACTGGGCGCCTCAAAGGCATTAAAGGACATGAGCGAAAAGCTGAGAGAGGAAGGCTTAGTCAGAGACGCTGCGCTATATGATGGAATCTATAGGGTATTTTTAGAACTTTTAGACAAGCTGGTTTCGACCCTTGGTGACGAAAATATGTCACAGAAGGACTTTTTTGAGATTCTTTTATCAGGTCTGGAACAGACGAAGCTTGGAATCATACCTCAGGGAAGTGATGAGGTAATGGTAGGTGATTTGGAGCGCTCGAGACTAGAAGGTAGAACGAATATATTTATTTTGGGCGCCTCAGATGCCAATATTCCGCATGTAGGAGAGTCGGGTGGACTCTTATCCCAGCTGGAGAGAATGAAGCTATTAGAGAGCGGATGTATGTTGGCAGATACGGATCAAATGAAGCAGTTTTCTCAGAGGTTTTATCTGTATCTTGCTCTTACGAAGGCTGATAAGAAGGTATATATAAGCTACCCGCTTTTGGATGGCGAAAAGAAAAAGGCGGAGGCTTCTTATCTGATAAATGAAATTAGAAGAATTTTCCCGACACTTAGTGAGGCTGAGATATATCATTTGCCGGAGGAATACGTCTTTTACAGCGTGGGCACGATGCGAAGCAGAATGCTTGAAATTCTTCATGATTATAAGCTCCATGGCAGCTTGTCGGATGAGGCTGCACAGCTGCTTAGAAAGCTTATGTCATACGAAAAAAGTCATGATGAAAGGTATTTGGAGCGTACCCTTTCGCTTTTCTTCGGCGAGAAGAAGAGGGTTAGCTCAAAGGAGCTCTACATCGGGGGTGGCGTTGGCTCTATAAGTCAGTTTGAAACCTATTTTGAGTGTCCGTTCCATTATTTTGGTCAGTATATGCTGCGTCTTAATGAGAGGGAGCAGGCTATGCTTTCTGCCATAGATACAGGTGACCTTTCGCATACTGTTATGCAGAAGTTTTTTGAGAGCATAAAGGATGGGGGAAAGGATATTAAAAGGCTCTCTTCGGATGATATAAACCTTTTATTTGAGAAGGCATTTGATGAGGCTATAGGGGAAATAAAGAATGCCTATATTTTCAGTCGACCTATCGAAGGGGTGCTTTTAGAAAACCTGAAGGAAACTATCAGACTGTCCATATTTGGAATGGTAAGGATAGTGAGGGAGGGAGCATATACTCCTAAGTATTTTGAAAAAAGCTACCAGCTAACCGGCGAGCTGCCTGTAAATGTGAAGATAGACCGCGCAGACGAGATGGTTTTCGAGGATAAAAAATACCTTAGAATAGTGGATTATAAGTCCAGCAATAAAGACATAGATCTGACAAAGCTATACTATGGAATCAGCATGCAGCTTCCGCTGTATCTAAAAAGTGCACTGAGTGAGGCGGGAGAAGAGGTCTTGCCCGGAGCCATGGTGTACTATCAGATAAAGGATCAGGAGGCTGACAAGGAAAAATCCTTCGAGGAATTTGCGGAAGCATATAAAATAAAGGGGTTAGTGCTGAAAACTCCAGAGGCTGTTGCAAAGTCTACTTTGGGTGAAAAGAATAAAAATGTCACAAGAGGATCAGACCCGACTATCAGTTTGGATGATTTTAGGGCGGTAATGGACTATGCGTTTTTTAAGAGTAAGGAGGCTATGTCCTGTATTGAGAATGGAGAGTTTACTCCTGCTCCATGTAAGCAAAAAGGTTTTGACAGCTGTGAGTACTGCCCTTACGTAAGTGTATGTGGATTTGATGCGGGAAGCGGCGATGAGTATAAGAAATTAGAAGAGAAAACCTTAGACGATATCAGAGGTGATGAAAGTGGGATTTAGCTGGAATAGGGATCAGGAAAAAGTCATAGAGAGCAGAGGCAAGGACGTGCTTGTTTCAGCGGCTGCAGGAAGTGGAAAAACAGCAGTACTGGTGGAGCGCGTGGTCAGAATAGTAAGCGATGAAAATGACTGCGTGGACATAGATTCTATGCTTCTTGTGACCTTTACGAAAGCAGCAGCCAGGGAGATGAAGGCTAAGCTGTATAAGGCGCTAAAGGAGGCCTCTGAGGCAAGTCCTTCGAATGCACATTTAAGGCGACAGCTTACGCTCATAGGTAACGCTAAGATTACTACCATAGACAGCTTTTGCAGCTATGTAGTTAGAAACTGGTACTTTGATTTAAATCTCGATCCAATGATGTCAATTATGGACAGCACTGAGGTTAAGATAATAAAAAAGCAGATATTAAGAGATGTGATAGAGGAAGCACTCGCAGAGAAAAACGCTTCTACTGAGGAGCTTATCAGAGCATTTGCTGATAAAAGAGATATCGCGACACTCATAGATAATCTGCTTAAAATATACGAGGCCAGCATGAATGCAGCGTATCCTAAAAAGTGGATGGATGCTGCGCTTAATCTGTATGATATAAAGGATAATGAGGAGCTGAATAAGCATCCTTTAATCATTGAATATTTTCTTCATTTAAAAAATCATTTGACTGGGGTTTCAGATGGGATATTTGAGCTTCGCAGCATGCTGCCTGATAATGGCAGATTTGATACTCCAAGGAAGGCGCTTGGGGAAAAGGGAAACTATTATATGGCACTGGAGCAGTGCGAGAATATCAGTCAGCTTATAGAGTGTGCTCAGAGAAAGCCAACCTCAAAGATGCTTTACAAGAGGGAACTTTCGCAGGAAGAGGAAAATCTAAAGGAGCAGATAGCAAAGGAGCTTTCTGATATAACATCGCGTGCAGAAGCGGTAACCAAGCTAAAAGCAGATGCCTGCGAGAATCTTCTTTCAGATATGGAGTATCTGAGGAATTTCGCTGTAAGTATATATGATATTTTAGAGATCTTTGATAGGACGTTTAAGGAATATAAAAGCACAAAAGGCATGTACGAATTTTTGGACATAGAACATTTTGCGCTAGATATTCTACGTGATCAAAATACTGGTGAAATAACTGAGACAGCTAAGCTTTTAAGGGATTCCTTCAGCTATATAATGATAGATGAATATCAGGATTCCAATGAACTTCAGGAGCAGATTTTAACTGCTATTGCAAAACGCGAGAAGGATAGATATAACTACTTTATGGTAGGTGATATAAAGCAGAGTATCTATGGCTTTAGAGGCGCTGAACCAGGTCTGTTTGTGCGAAAGCTGGATGAGCTTAAGGATAGTGAAAACGGAGAGGTTATCTATTTAAGTTCAAATTATCGAAGCCGAGATGAGGTTTTAAAATATGTAAATGCCGTCTTTGAAAAGATAATGACAAAAGACTTAGGCGGGGTAGATTATGATGAAACGCAGCGTCTGAATACGGGCAGGGAGGATGAGAAAAAAGCTTTGTATGAGGCTGAGGTTTTATATGGCGTGGTGGATGATGACGACATAGAAAAGGATGAGCTGGAGGCGGCTATCATCGCAAAACGCATAAAGGAGCTTATGAAGGAAAACATGTCCGTGAGCTATATGGATATTGTTATTCTTCTAAGGAGTCCGAATACGTATGGACCAAAGCTAAAGGAGTGCCTTAACAGATATGGTATACCTACAGTTATGGATTCCACTAAGGGCTATTTTGACAGGCCGGAGGTAATGGTTATACTGTCGATTCTGGACGCCATAGATAACCCTTATAACGATATTCCGCTGGCTGCAATGCTTAGGTCAAGTCTCTTTGAATTCTCTGATGAAATGCTTGCCAGGATAGCTGATAAGAAAGATAAAAAGGATTACTACTACGAGGGTCTTATTCGTTTGATGGAGGAAGGTGACGAAGCGGCAAAGGCGTTCTTTGAAAAGTATCACCGACTGACAGAGATAGCGGACCGAAATCCGATACATTTGCTGCTGGAATATATATACTACGACCTGGGGCTCTACTATGATATTCTCTCTAGATACGATGGGGAAAATGCTGCAGCGAACCTGGAGAAGCTGATAGAGATAGCGCTAGATCATGAGGTGGGTGAATCTGCTTCGCTGCGCGGTTTTATCGAATATATAAATGTTCAAAAAAGCTACAAGGAGGATATGGGACTGGCTGGAAGTACAGACGGGGCGAAGGCTGTCAGAATCATCTCTATGCATACCTCTAAGGGCTTGGAATACCCATATGTCTTCGTGGCTGGCACAGGCAAGCAGTTTAATGAAATGGATGCAAGAGCTGCTATCCTCGTAGATAAGGAATATGGCTTTACATTTGATTTTATAGATAAGAAAAAGCATATTTCAAGAAGTCATATTTATCAGGACGCTATAAAGCGTGTTATGACAAAGAAAATGCTTTCGGAGGAGCAGCGCATACTCTATGTGGCGATGACACGAGCGAGGGAAAAGCTTTTCATAACAGGTGTGCTCAAGAATGATTTGGAGCTGGATGCGACCTCGGAGGCCTGCTACGCAAACAGCTATAAAACAAAATGCTATCTAAAGTGGATACTGTCTGCTGACGCAGCCAAAACCACGGTGCGCTACTCTATGAATGAAATAAGCGATTATCTTTTGGAGACCGAAAAAAATGAGGCGCTTACAAGAGCTGTTATTGAAAAGCTGCTCACTGAAAAAATAGATTTGACATCGGAAGAAAACATCAGGGGCTTTGTATATGAAAAGGGAAAGGATATAAAGACAAAGTATTCTGTATCGGAGGTGAAGCATGCAGCCTACGAGGAGAAGCTAAAAAGTCTTGACGAGGGGCCTTCTGATGAGGCAAAGCAGCTTTTTGCAGGGCCTGAGGAGGAGCAGATTAGACCTAGATTTTTAGCGTCAAATGAATCGGCATCTGGTAATGTACAGGTGGAAAATATGGGTGCATTTGCCGGCACGGCTACGCACAGATTTTTGGAGTGCTTTGACTTTTCTTTGGATGGCTATCAGGGCGAATATGACAGTCAGCTTAAGAGCATGTCGGATAAAAATCTGTTAGAGCCAGAGCAGAAAAAAGTCTTAAACAAGGGCTACATAGAACGGTTTTTAGCTTCAGATGAAGCAAGGAGAATGCACGAGGCTGCCTTGACGGGAAAGCTTAAGGCTGAGCAGCCATTTGTTATGAAGGTAAACGCTAGTGAGCTTGGGATTGACTCATCGGAGGATACACTAATTCAGGGTATAATCGATGTGTTTTGGATAGAGAAGGATTACATTGTTCTTTTGGATTATAAGACTGATAGAGTTGAAAATATGGATGAGCTTGTGTTAAGATACGAAGCACAGCTAAAGCTGTATGCTAAGGCGCTGGAGGCAGCATTTGATATGCCGGTAAAGGAGGCGCTTATCTATTCCATCAGATTGGGAGAATGCAAAAATGTACGATAAGATAACACTTGAATATTTTTTAAAAAATCAGGGTCAGCTATTCGAGGAAACAGTGGCTGATACGATAGAGGAAGCGGCTGAGTTTCTAGATGATTTGTGTGCGGTAGTGGCTACTAAAAAATCCGAGGTAAAGGATTATATGGAAGAAGTGGCAGACATCAGCGGTATGTCCTTGGATGAGATTCTTTCTCAGCCGGAGGTGTTTCATTTGCCGGATGGCAGATACTTGATAGTAGAGGGCTAGTATGAATAGAAGACACTTTAGGTATTTTGTGGTTTTATTGTGCTTCATGCTTTTGCTAAGTGCGTGTACCTACAGCGGAAAAGAGGTTTATATTTCTGACGACCTGACTGACGAGAGATTATTCACGATAGGTGATGAGACCTGCTCTATGAAGGAGGCCAGGGTATATCTTTTAAATACTAAAAATATTTATGGTCAGCTGCAGGGGCAGAATCTTTTAGGCGAGGGCTTCGATGCGACCTTCATGGCAGACTCGATAAAGGATGCGACCATAGGGCATTTGACGAGAGTATACTGCATGCTTCAGGTGGGCTCTAAGGAAGAGATGACTTTATCAGATCAGGATAAGGCTTTGGCGGCGCAGTGTGCGAATGAATATATACGTGGTCTTTCGGTTCAGGAGAGCAGTTATTTAGATGTAACTGAGAATGAACTTGGACACATGTATGAAAACTATATTTTAGCAAAAAGAGTCTACGAAAATGCTATGTCTGAGGTGAATACAAATGTCACTGAGGACGAGTGCAGAATTATGGATGCGACGGTGCTTTACACGACCTCAGATGCAGACGCCGCGGCAGCTCTTTCTGAGCTGAATGGAGGCGAAGCGTATGACGCAGTTTGCGATAAATATTCGCAGCTGAGACAGACGCATATTTCCTTTGGAAAGGGTGAATATGCACCGCTTATTGAGAGCCAGGTTTTTGCATTGGATAACGGAGCCTGGTGTGGCCCAATATCAGCTGGTGGGGGATACTATTTCTTTAGATGCGATAACAAATTTAATCCAGAAAAAAGTGAAGAAAATAAGATGGTAATTATCACCGAAAGAAGAAAGGATATTTTTGAGAATATGCTTAAAAAAGTGGAGGAGGATAATTACTCAAAATTCAATTCTGAGTATTGGAATAATCTCAGTCTGGATGAGCTAAATGGGTTGAATTCAGATTCATTTTTTGAAATATTAAACTCAAAAATGAACAACTAGCACAAAAAGCATATTTCATAAAAACGATTAAGTATACAATATGTAAAAATTTGCTTTTTTAATCTAGTAATATTTTTATAATAATAGTATAATCCTTTTGTTTAAGAACACATATTAAAGCTCGTTAGAGTACGGAGGAAATTTAAATGGCAACTAATAAGCTTATTGTTGAAAATGCTAAGGCTGTTACAGAGGCTAAGGCTGTAGAGGTTAAGGAGACTGTTAAGAAGGCTGATACAGCTGTTAAGGCTACTGCTAAGAAGGCTACTAAGGCTGTTAAGACTACTGCTAAGAAGGCAGATGCTGCTGTTAAGACTACCGCTAGGAAGGCTAAGAAGGCTACCGCTTCTACCTACGCTGAGATTCAGTTCGCTGGTAAGAACTATACCATGGATGACATCGTAAAGATCGCTACTGATGCATGCAAGGCAGCTAACAAGCGTAAGGCTATCACTGATATGAAGGTTTATGTAAAGCCAGAGGAGTCAAAGGTTTACTATGTAGCTAACGATGGCGCTTTTGTTGGCTCAGCAGATCTTTAATATATTTTTGATTTGTAAATGTTTTTTAGACAAGTAACTTCTTATGGATTTACTTGTCTTCTTTTATTATGAGGAAGCCTGTTATGAATATGCCGGATATGGGCGCTATGATGAAGGTCATAGGTGCCTGGAATAAGTTTAAAGAAAATCATCCGAAGTTTCCTGCTTTCATCTCAGCTGTGAGAAGAAAGGGCATAAAGGAGGATACTATTATAGCTATTTCTATTATTGATCCAGATGGTGAAAAGATAGAGACTAATCTTAAGGTTATGGCCAGCGATTTAGAGCTTATAAACAGTTTAGTAAACGGTCAGATGTAGAGGTGCTTATGACGAAATTACCACAGATAATAAACTCGCTTTTAGAGACAGATCTTTATAAGTTTTCGATGGGTCAGGCTATCTATCATCAGTTTAGCGACTATAAGACTACCTGGACATTTCACTGCAGAAATACAGATGTAAAATTTACTGCTGAGATGGTGGAGGAAATAAAGGAGCAGATTAAGCTTTACTGCGGACTTCGCTTCACAGAGGAGGAGCTCGAGTACCTTCATCAGATAAAATGGCTTAAAGGTTCCTATGTGGATTTTCTGCGTCTTTGGCAGGCCAGATATGAGGACTTTGAGATTACGACAAATGCCGACTGCGGACTGTTTATAGAGGCGAAGGGTACGTGGCTTAACACCTCTTTATATGAGATACCGACACTGGCGATCGTAAATGAAGTCTACTTCAGAATGAACTACGATT
>JAZRWF010000089.1:0-8042 GCA_045599565.1 Lachnospiraceae bacterium | reverse complement strand
GGAAGCACTACAGTTCCAATATCTCTGCCATCCATAATGACATCATTCTTAGCCGCCATATCACGCTGTAAAAACAGCAAATGTTCACGTACAGCTGGATAGGCAGATATCACCGATGCTGTGGCACCTATTTCCTGTGTTCTGATAAAACCAGAGACATCTTCGTCATTTAAGTATACATGCTGAACGCCATCGATATATTTAAGCGAAACTAATATATCCTTACAAACCTTTGATACTTCACCTTCATCCTTTACATCGATACTATTTCTAAGGCAGTAAAGTCCCATGGTTCTATACATAGCACCTGTGTCAACGTATATAAAATCTAAATCCGCAGCTATTTTTCTTGCTATTGTGCTCTTTCCTGCTCCTGCAGGTCCATCTATTGCAATATTCATTCTAATCACCTTTTTAATTATTCGATACTAACTCCAGCCAAATAGCCCGTTGAAAAAGCTATCTGAAGGTTAAAGCCACCAGTATATCCGTCTACATCCAAGACCTCTCCAGCAAAGTATAAGCCCTTCACTAATTTCGATTCCATAGTGCTAGGATTTATCTCCTTGACCGATATTCCACCCTTTGTCACTATAGCCTCATTATATCCCCTAAGAGAAGTAAGCGTCATAGGAAAGGCTCTAAGTAAATTAAAGATAGATCTTCTTTCTTCCTTAGTAACAAGATTCACTGCCTTATCCTTATCAAGACCTGCCAGTTCAAGGAACACCCCTATCATAGATGATGGAAGAAGTGAACCCATCATAGTTATCAGCTTTTTATTGCCATTTAATTCTGTAACTAAACGTTTATCTAAGGTTTCATCATCCAGCGCAGGCTTTAGATTTATATACGCCTTTAGCTCCTCATTTTTCATAAGCCTGTCACCCACGACAGAGGATGCCGAAAGAACCAAAGGACCACTTATACCAAAATGTGTAAAAAGCATCTCGCCAAATTCTTCGAAAAGCTTTTTATTATCCTTTTTTATGGTAAGACTTACATTCTTTAGGCTAAGCCCCTGCATGTCTGTCACATAGCTTTCCTTACAGTTAAATGGAACTAAGGCCGGACGAAGCTTAGTAACAGAATGACCAAATTTTTCAGCAAATTTATAGCCGTCTCCTGTGCTTCCTGTGGATGGATAGGAAAGTCCTCCAGTACAAACTATTACACTGTCAGCTTTTAAATCACCCTTATCGGTTTTAATAGTAAAAACGTCATTCTTCTCTATATCTAAAACCTTTGTATTTAGCCTAAGCTCCACTCCTGCACTTCGCCCTGCTCTTAACAAGGTATTAGTGACATCAGATGCATGGTCTGAAAGCGGAAACGCACGATTTCCTCTTTCAATCTTCGTAGCCATACCATTTGATTCAAAAAAATCAATTACAGAGGTGGAATCAAAGCTATAAATGGCGGAATATAAAAACTTTGGATTAGATACTACATTCTTAAAGAAATCTTCTGTATCGCAGGTATTTGTAAAATTACATCTGCCTTTGCCGGTAATATATATTTTCTTTCCTGCCTTTTCATTCTTATCTAAAAGAATGACTCTGTGCCCTAAGGCTGCTGCCTGATATGCACTCATAAGACCGGCAGCGCCAGCACCTATAACTACAACCCTAGACATGAGGCACCTCGCTTGGATAATCTGTATTTATATCATCATCCACATAATCTATCTCATCCTTTGAAAGGTCTGAGTAGTCTTCCCAAATCTCATCCAGCATCTTCAAATTCGAAGCGATCTTTTCCTTATCCTCATTATAAAGGCCACATATCAAGGCATTAATAACTGACATAGCTGCCGTTAGGGATTCGACTACCGAAACCATGGACGAATGAGCTACCAGATTACATGATGAATACATATTCATAGGCGAATGCGGATTATCTGTCAGTGATACCACAAATGCTCTTCTGTTCGATGCAAATTCCATAGCCTTAAGAGTACGCATAGAATACCTTGGAAAGCTAATGCCAATAAGAACATCCTCATCAGAGATATACATGAGCTGTTCAAAGAGCTCCGAAGATGAATTGGCAGTGAGTGTAACTACATCTGGCCTCATCATAGCTAGATAAAAGCCCAAATAATTAGCTAGCCCTACACAGCTTCGCATACCTACAATATAAATATGCTTAGCTTTTTTTATAGCCTCAAGTGCCTGAATAAAGCATGCTTCATCTATGGTTTTAAGCGTAGACTCTATCTTATCCATATCTGAGGTGAGAACCGAAGCGAGCACACCATCCTCAGAGAATCTGGCACCTATACGCTGATTAGTTTTAAGATTATTTAATTCCTCTGTAAGACATTCCTGCATAGCCATAGCCAGCTGTGGATATCCCTTGTATCCAAGCATCAATGCAAACCTTACTACCGAAGGTTCAGAGATCCCTACCAGATGTCCTAACCTTTCAGCAGTACAAAAGGCTGCCTTGTCAAGATTATCCAATATATACCCAGCCAGCTTTCTCTGCCCCTTCGTCATAGATGAAAATTTTAAATTTATTCTAGTTCGAACGTTATTATTTATTCCCATAGTAATCTTCTCTTTTAAATCTATTTATGAAATATAATTTTATCATGAAAAGCATATAGCATGCAAGATATTCAAAGCGTTAGATAAATCAAATTCATTATGAAAAGTAATTGATGATAAATGAATTGCACATATTTTTAGAAGTTTGATAGAATACACATGTGTGTTTTATCAAAAGGAGTTTGCCATGAATCGTTTATTGCCTGATTATTCTGTTTGGAGAAAAAAATACGCTAATGCTGCTTTGACTATATATATTATTCTAATCCTCATGGAAATAGCTATTTACTATGTTCTTAAGCTTAATAATATGATATTGCAAGCTCTGCCTGTGTATTTAAGGCAATACTTTTTCAAGCCTATCGCGTTCTATACTGCTATAATAGCATTAGCATATATATTAGGAATCGTTATAAAAAAAGAGCGTGTAAAAAATGCTATTCCAATTATCGCTATCACTTGCATCTTTGGTGTAGTAGCTATCATACATAATATATTCACTGTCACCATGTTTCTTTTTACTATACCTATCATGATGACTATTGTTTTTGGCGATAAATTACTTTTATGGGTGGTCACTGTTCTTAGCACTATCATGCTGTTTTTAATCATGGAGTACACACATTTAAAGGATCTGACTAACTATTCCAATCCTTATTTTTTGCCGTCTGTTATTATTTCTCTTGTAGGTTTATATGTTTGTTCTGGTATTGCATCCACACTTATTGATTTATTAAATACGCAGAACCAAAAGCTTATTCATGCTGTGGATGTAGCTGATCAGGCTAACAAATCTAAATCAGCCTTTCTTTCTAATATGTCACACGAGATACGTACTCCTATGAATGCTATCGTAGGGATCACTGAGATTATGCTTCGTACCAAGCGTGATCCAGCAGATGAAAAATACCTCAAAAATATAAAGCATTCTGGTAATGCTCTGCTTGGAATAATAAATGATATACTTGATTTTTCTAAAATAGAATCAGGCAAAATGGAGCTTGTAGAGGATAACTATAACATAAAGGATATGTTGGATGATCTTTCTTACATGTTTTGGAATCGCATAGGAAATAAAGATATAGAGCTAATATATGATATCGATAAAAATCTGCCTGAGATTCTCTACGGTGATGAGCTGCGCGTCAGACAAGTCATAATAAACCTGGTTAATAATGCTGTAAAATTTACTGAAAAAGGCTTTGTTAAGCTGTCTATAAAGGTAGAAAGCATAAAAGACCAGAATATAAAACTGTCATTTGCTGTATCAGACAGCGGTCAGGGTATAAAAAAAGAGGACCTTGGAAAACTCTTCGGCACCTATGAGCAGGTAAACACTAAGAAAAATCATGAAAAGGAAGGCACTGGCCTTGGTCTGTCTATATCTAAAAGACTGATTACTATGATGGGTGGTGATATCAAAGTAGATAGTGAATATAAAAAGGGGACTACTTTCTCCTTTGTTATAAATCAAAGTCTTTCAGCAGAATCATGTAAGACAGATTACAGCGAATTAAAGAGCCTGCTTAATGGTAAAGTGTTCGCCCTTAATGTGGAAAATGAACATTTGTATAAGTCGCTTCGCGATGTAATAAATAAGCTGGGACTTTCTATAGGAAATCAGGATGAAGCTGACATAACCTTTGTCGATACGAAAAATATAAATAAGAACAGCTCTAAAAAGCAAGTAATTGTAATAAATCCCTATAATGATGATATATCCGATAGCGATTATAAAACCTTTACTAAGCCTGTATATCCACACGCCTTTAATGAGCTGTTTACAGACAAAGTATCCTCTGAAGAGAGTACCATAGCTCAGAGTGCTACATTTGATGGTGCTAAAATACTTCTCGTAGAGGATAACTTGATAAATATGGAAGTAGCCCTCATGCTTTTCTCGACTCTTAACATGGATATCGACACAGCAGAAAACGGACAGCTGGCTGCTGATATGATAAAAGAAAAGAAGTACGATTTAGTATTTATGGATCATTACATGCCGGTCATGGATGGAGCTGAGGCAACCGCTCTTATCAGGAGTCTGGATGGCGATTACTATAAGAATTTGCCTATTATAGCACTTACAGCCAATGCCATCTCAGAAGCCCGGGATGAGCTAGTAGCCATAGGTATGAACGATGTAACGGTTAAACCTATAAATATGGAGCACATAGTAGAGATTCTACATAGATATCTTAAGAGATGATACCTTTTCTATTATAAATAGGACTACTTTTTCCAGGTTTCAAGCTCCTCAAACTGCCGCATATAAAGGCTATAATACTCACCCTTTGCCTTCATAAGCTCCCTATGGTTTCCACATTCTACTATTTTTCCATCTGCCACTACGAGAATAGTATCGGCATTTACAACAGTAGACAGACGATGAGCTATGATGAACGAGGTTCTGTCATTTATAACCTTAGAAATAGCTTCCTGAACCAAGTGCTCAGTCACCGAATCCACAGAGCTGGTAGCCTCATCTAATATAAGAATTTTAGGATCAGATATCAAAGCTCTGGCTATGGATATAAGCTGTTTTTCTCCTGTAGAAAGGAAATCTCCACCCTCACCCAGCTCAGTATCCAAACCATTTTCAAGCTTATCTAATATCTTATCAGCACCTACAGTTTTAAGTGCTTCCAATATTTCCTCATCAGTGGCATCTTCTTTTCCGTATACTAGATTTTCTCTTACAGTACCAGAGAACAAAAATGGTATCTGTAAAACGTAGCCTATGTTGGAGTGAAGCCATTTCAGTGAGCGCTCTTTTGCATCCTTACCATCTATTAAAACCTGTCCAGAGGTAGGTTCGAAAAATCTGCATGCTAGATTAACAAGCGTAGATTTTCCGGCACCGGTTTCTCCCACGATAGCCACACTTTGTCCTTTATTTACCTTAAGATTAAAGTGATCAAGTATTATCTCATCACCATCAGGATACTTAAACGTAACATCCTTAAACTCAATATCCCCCTTTAATTCCTCAAAGTTTTCATATTTAGGATTAAAGGAATCACCATATTTTTCTATTACCTCAGGAGAATCAAACACTTCTCCCTGAGTATTAATAAGCTCCATATAGCGCTCAATATTTACTCCTACAGCTATCATTTTAGTAATGCTGTTTATTATCATCTGAATAGGCTCCAGCATACCAAGGGCGTAAGACATAAATATAGAAAGCGTACCTATCTGAACTAAACCCTGTACAGTAAGACTTCCACCCTTCCAGAGAATAAGAGCTAGCGAAAGGGTCGACAAAAATGTCATAGCAGAGGTGAATAATGCACTGTGATGCGTAGTTCTAATAGACTTATCATACATATTTTTTGTATCTCTATTAAACTCAGCATTTATCTTTTCTTCTATAGCTAAGGTTTTAATAGATTTTACGCCGGTTATGCCCTCATTTATATCAGCTGTTATCAAAGAATTTTGCTCACGAACCTGTCGGTTATAAATCAGTAGTTTCTTCTGGAAAAATGCAGTTACTATAGCCGCTACTGGAAATAAAATAACCAGATATAAAGCCATACGTATATCTATAAGGAACATAACTATAACTGCGAATAGTATATAGCTGCCCCACCATACGATATCCATAAGTCTCCACGCCACAAGCTCACCTATTTTTCCGGTATCACTCATAACCCTGGCATGAATATAGCCTACATTATGCTGATTAAAATACGAGAGCGAAACATCCTGCAGATGTGAAAATGCGTTATTCCTAAGATCTCTATCAATGTATAATTCCATTTTTGCACAGCACATTACATTAAAATAGTTAGTAATGCACTGTAAAATAGTAATCGTAAGATATCCGATGATAAAATATACTATTGTATCAAGGGTATTTTCACCTATAAAGTGATTAATAGCATATCTGTTAAACAAAGGATATACAGCATCAAAATCACTGTAGGCTATACCAAGAATTATCATCCAGATATACAAATGCCTATATTTTTTAATAAAAGGCCCAAGCTTAGGTAATCCAAATAATCGAAGCCTAACTATTTTTTCATTATTTTCCATTATTCTACCTCAACACTTCTCTGCAAATCATAGATTCTATTATACACACCCTGTCTCTTAATGAGCTCATCGTGACTGCCAGCTTCTATTACCTTACCATCATCGAATACAAATATTTGATCAGCGGACATAATCGTAGTTATTCTATGCGAAATAATAATAACTGTCTTATCCTTTCCTGCCTGCTTGAGTCCCTTTCTTATAGCAGCATCTGTTTTAGAATCTACCGCTGATAATGAATCATCGAAAATCATAATCTCAGGATCCTGTGTAAGAACCTGAGCGATAGCGGTTCGCTGCTTTTGACCGCCGGAAAGGGTAACACCCCTTTCTCCAACAAATGTGTTAAACCCCTCTTTAAACTTTAGAATAGTGGATTTTAAATGAGATGTTTCAACTGCTCTTTCCAATACTTCATCAGAGGCATCCTCACTAGCTATCAAAATATTATCCTTTAAGCTTCTAGAAAAAAGATAAGGCTCCTGTAAAACAAAGCCTATATGCTTTCTTAGTTCAGATCTTTTGATATTAGATATATCTACTCCATTTATAAAAATGCTTCCATCCTTTAAATCATATAGATTATCTAAAAGAAGCATAAGTGTGGATTTTCCAGAGCCTGTACCACCTAAGATGCCAATAGTCTGTCCTTTTTTTATTTTAAGGCTTACGTCCTTTAGAACATCTTTCTTTTCATAGGCAAAGCTAACATTTTCAAATATAATATCGCCATAACCAGGAAAGTCTACAGCATCTTCTTTGTCAGACTCTACAGGAGAATCAATGATGTATTTTAAACGGCCGATAGAAACTCCGGCTTTACTCATCTCTGATATAACACGACCAAGCTCTATCATAGGCTGAACTATCAAAAGATTATATGCTATAAAGGAAACATACTGACCAGCTGTAATTTGACCCTTTACAGTAAAATAAGCACCTAGCGACATGATAGTAATCATCTGTGCATTCTTAACAAAATCACTTACTGTCCAAAAAACAGTCAAAAGTCTCATCATATCGATCCAGTGATTTATATAGATTTCGTTCTTGGTTTCAAAACGTGTTCTTTCATACTTTTCACGGCCAAAAGCTCTCACCACTCTCACACCAGCCAGGTTTTCCTGAGCCACAGCAGAAAGACGTCCCTCCTCAGCATCTACCTTCTCGAACTTTTCTCCTACACTGCCATGAAAAACCATAGAATACACTATTACAACTATGATAAAAAAGCATGCGCAAAGAGTAAGCACTACATTTATTCTTAGCATAAAAATAAGTGCTAATGTAATAGTGACTATCATTCTAAAAAGATTCACAAGCTGATCCTGAATAAAACCTCGTATCATATCTACATCCGAGGTACATCTTTGGATGATATCACCAGTCTTATTTATATCATGCCACTTATATGGAAGATGAAGAATGTGCTTAAATAAAGTGTCT
>JAZRWF010000088.1:0-28679 GCA_045599565.1 Lachnospiraceae bacterium | reverse complement strand
CCTGCTTTATGGCTATGTTTGCATTTGCGTTTGGCACTATACCTACATTTCTGTGTTCTCTTTTTAAAAAAACAGCTGTGAATAAAGCGTTAAAGACTATTTTGCTTTTTGTGCTGGCCTTGCCTTTTATAGCTGTATATTTTGTCTACTGTGAATTCCAAATTTTTTATGATTTAAATACAATGCTGGCAGGCGCAGGCGGCGCGGTTACAGGCTTTTTTGACGATATGATAGAGCTTATCGTAAATGCCAGCGGCCTTTCACATATAGGTCTGTTTTTAATGCCTTTTTTTGCATATCTTTTGGCTGGACTAAAGGCTGATGAAGCGCAGAGAATAAGCTTAAAGGGCTTCCTTTCGATGGGAGGAGCGGCAATTCTGTCGTTTGTGCTGGCATCTGTCATTATACTTAATATTCCAGGGGAAAGAGGCGTATTCACTGAGGAATACAGCTTTGGTGAGTCTGTTACACGATTTGGGTTGTGCAAAAGTCTGACCAGAGAGGTGGCTAAGGCGATTAAAACGGAGGTAGTGGGCGAAACGGTGGAGTTTACCTATGCTGCGACAGAACCATCCGAGGAGCCAGAGGTAAAGGAAAGCGCAGCTGTGCAGATAGAACAGAGTGAGCCAAACGAGCCAGAGCCATCAGTTTTGGAGTCTCCGAGTCCGGAACCATCCTTTGAGCCATTGGAGGAGGAAATTCCGCAGATAGTTGAAAATGATGGTGAGAAACTTATCGGTTTTGCAGAACAGCCTGATGCTACCATATATAAATACAATGAAACGGACAGGTCAAATTTCGGCGTTAACAAGTTAGATATAGACTTTGCTGCGTTAGCAAATACTGATGGAGTATCTAAAAGTTTGGCCAATCTCGATAATTATGTGGCGAGCCAGACGCCGTCCTCGAAGAATCAGTTTACCGGATATTTTAAGGGTAAGAATCTTATTTTTATTTCAGCCGAGGCATTCTGTGCAGAAGCTGTGGATCCTGTCTTGACGCCGACCTTGTATCGCATGGCTACGAGAGGAATCCAGTTTACTGACTACTATCAGCCTGCTTTGTCAGGTACCACTGGCGGAGAGTATCACAATATTTTTGGAATGCTTGCTACTGCAGGCGGAAGCTCCGTTAAGACTACTCAGGATAAGTATAATTACATGACTATGGGTACACAGCTGGATATGCTTGGATACACAGGAAAAGTATATCATAATGGAAGCTATACCTTTTATGATAGAAATTTAACCCATATAAATCTTGGTTATTCAGATGGCTTTACAGCCAGGGGCAATGGACTTGAAGATCTGGTGGATAAGGGCTCTATTTCATCGGATGTGGCTATGATGAAGGCTACACTTCCCTTGTACATAGACAAGCAGCCGTTTAATCTGTATTACATGAGTATCTCCGGACACAGCAGCTATAACAGGTATACCAATTACTTTGCTAATAAATATTGGAAAGAGGTAGAGGGGTATGACTACACTGATTTGGTAAAGGGCTACCTTTCTACACAGATGGAGTTCGACCGTTCGCTGGAATGGACGATAAATGCGCTGGAGGAAGCAGGTATAGCTGATGAGACAGTCATAGTTATCTCGGCGGATCATTTTCCGTATGGTTTGGACAATGAAGGCGGCGGATACGAGAATCTGTCAAATCTCTATGGATATGATGTAGTTTACAATTTTCAGAGGGATCACAGCAGACTGATTATCTGGAGTGGCTGTCTTGAAAAGAACAAACCTATTAGGGTGGAGGAACCTACCTATAGTATAGATGTTTTGCCGACTCTTCTAAATTTATTTGGAGTGGATTTTGATTCCAGACTTTTGCCAGGAAGAGATGTTTTTTCCGATAAGGAGGCTTTGGTATTTTCACTGGACTATAACTGGAAGAGTTCGCTTGGAACCTATCAGAACGGAAAGTTTAAGCCGAAGGACAGCGATGTTGTGATTCCAGAAGGCTATGTTGATAAAATGAAGAACGAGGTGAAGAACCGAATTACATATATGAAGGGTGTGGTTCCTAATGATTATTATCGCCACGTCTTTGAAAAGAACTAATTGAGTTATAATAAAGAATTCGATATACTAAATGCATATCGAATTCTTTTATTTTTTAATTCGTGAAGGGGGGAAACAAATGGGTTCTTTTGATTATAAAAAAATAGCTGATCCTAGCTATTTTAGGGAGAATGTACTTCCGGCACATTCTGATCATGAATGGTATGTACTTCCAGGACATAGTTATCTGGATGTATCTGATTGTAAGCACTCATTGGATGGTGTGTGGTTTTTTTCTTATGCCAGAAATTATGAACTGGCTCCGAAGGATTTTTACAAGAAGGATTTTGACTGCAGACATATGGACAAGATTCGTGTGCCGGCTCATATACAGATGGAAGGATATGATAAGCCACATTATGCTAATGTGGAATATCCATGGAGCGGGCATGAGTGCATAGAGCCAGGAGAGATACCTACTGAGTTTAATCCGGTTGGCTGCTACACTAGATATTTTACAGTGCCAGATAACTTTGGCGAAAAGGTTTACATAAGCTTTCAGGGAGTGGAGACTAGCTTTGCCCTTTGGGTAAATGGCGAGTTTGTAGGCTATGCAGAGGATTCGTTTACTCCGTCTGATTTCGATTTGACATCGTATCTGTGCGAGGGAGAGAACAAGCTCAGTCTTATGGTGTTTAAGTGGAGTGGCGGAAGCTGGCTTCAGGATCAGGATTTCTTTAGATTTTCTGGTATTTTTAGAACAGTTTATCTTTACACTATGCCTAAGGCACACCTGTGGGATATGAAGATACTCACCGATCTGGACAGCGAGTATAAGAATGCTGTTTTAAGACTTTCTTTAGATGTGACGAATGATGCAAAAGCGACCATAGCCTGCGCTGGCGCAGAGCTTATGGCGGATTTAAAGAAAGGTGTAAATGAGCTTTCACTTAATGTGGAGGCGCCGCTTCTTTGGAGTGCGGAACAGCCTAATCTATATGATTTAGATATAAAGCTTGAAGGAGCTGAGTCTACTGAATATATTATTGAGAAGGTCGGCTTTAGAGAAGTAGAGATAAAGGATTCTATTATTCTGGTAAATGGAAAGCGTGTAGTTTTCACTGGTGTGAACAGACACGAGTTTACCTCGCAGAATGGAAGAGTATTAGATGATGATATTATCGTAAAAGATCTCATCACCATGAAACAGAATAATATAAATGCGGTCAGAACTTCGCATTATCCAAATAAGACCTTCTTCTATCGCATGTGTGATTTCTATGGTCTCTATGTTATAGATGAGACTAATATGGAGACACATGGTTCATGGCAGACACATCTTATCGACAGAGAGTTTGATATAAACTGGGTAGTGCCTGGTGATAGACCCGAATTTCACGATGCTGTTATCGACAGAGCGCACAATATGTACATGAGAGATAAGAATCATCCATGTATAGTGATCTGGTCTTTGGGAAATGAGTCTTATGGCGGTTCGAATCTTCTTGCTATGCATGACGCATTCCATGAATGGGATATGAGCAGACCTGTTCATTATGAGGGAACTGTAAATGATCGCAGATATCCTGATACCACGGATATCTACAGCACCATGTACGCCAAGGTTTGGGATATAGAAAGGTATTTAAAGGAAAACAGGAATAAGCCATATATTAACTGTGAGTATACTCATGCAATGGGTAATTCCTGCGGAAACATGTTTAAGTATACAGAACTCACGGAGAAGGAGCCTTTGTTCCAGGGAGGCTTTATCTGGGATTATATTGACCAGTCTATCACTGTGACAGACAGGTATGGTAGTGAGGTCGAGGCCTATGGCGGTGATTTCGATGACAGACCTACACAGTATAATTTTAGTGGAAATGGAATCGTATACGGTCCTGACAGAGCACCATCTCCTAAGATGCAGGAGGTAAAGAGCTGCTATAGCAGAATAAAGGTGAATATCGATGGCGGTAAGGCTCATATAAAGAATTTAAATCTATTTACGAACACAGCTGAATATGATGCGGTTCTCACTGTTAGCTGTGTGGGCGAAATAGTAGCACAGAGGGTTCTAAGGATAGCAGTCGAGCCTCTGTCAGAGAAGGATATAGAGCTTCCACTAATAGCTCCATGCGATGGCGGCGAATATGTAACTACTTTGTCGTTCGTACTTAGAAATGATACCACTTGGGCTATGAGAGGTCATGAGGTGGCATGGGGACAGTGTGTTAGCGGTTCGTTCATACGTCCAGTAGGTGAGAAGACCAGACTTAAGGTGGTGCCTGGATTTAGTGAAGTGGGTGTCAAGGGTGATCAGTTTGAGCTTATTTTCTCAAGAAATGGTGAGGGCTTGGTTTCGTATGTATACGGTGGCAGGGAGCTGGTAAAGAAGGTTCCAAAGCCAAACTTCTGGCGTGCGCTTACAGATAATGATATGGGCCATAAGCTTGCATTTGAGGCTTTTCAGTGGAAGATGGCTGGCGCGTACTCGATGTTGGCGAGAGGAAATTCTTTTTCATATGATGAGAAGGAAGATGGTGTATACGTGAATCTTGTATATGCCCTGCCAACCACCCCACAGAGTAGCGTTAAGTTAACTTATATCGTTCGTCCGGATGGATGGGTAGAGGTTACTCAGACTATGGATGCTGGATTTGATCTTGGAGTAATGCCTGAGTTTTCTTGGATGATGGCTTTGGATAAGGACTATGAGAATCTTTCATGGTATGGTCTTGGACCAAAGGATACATATAATGATAGAAACCATGCGAAGGTAGGAGTTTATTCAAACAAAGCCAGTGACAATATGGCAAAGTACTTAAGTCCTCAGGAATGCGGCTGGAAGGAAGATGTCAAGTATCTTGAGCTTACCAATAGACGTGGCAGAGGCCTGGCATTTGCTACTGCTGATAAGCTTGGAATGTCTGTATTGCCATACAGCCCGCATGAGCTTGACAATGCTACACATCCAACAGAGCTTCCACCAGTACATTTTTCGTATGTTCGCATAGGAAAGCAGATGGGAGTAGGTGGAGATGACAGCTGGGGTTCACCGGTTCACGATGAGTTCTTATTAGATTATAAGGATGGCATGAGTATTAGCTTTGCATTTAGAGGAATATAGAAGGGAGACAGATACATGGGAGTTTATAATGATACATTTATAGAAGAATCAGTAAACAGAAAGACTACCTCTGCTCAGAAGCTTGGGTATATAGCGGCGTGGGTATTTGCTGTGTTTTGTCTTCTTATGGCGATTATGGGAATGGTTTTTATGCTGGTTCCTACCATTCTCTTTGCTGTTCTGATTTTTTATCTGTATAGAAACACTGAGCTGGATTTTGATTACACATATGTGAATGGCTCGCTGGGCTTTGCTAAGGTTATGCACAAGCAGATGAGAAAGTCTTTGTTTTCTATCGAAGCCAGCGATATCTTAGCTATGGGACCTGAAAATGTTTCGGCTATTGCAAGGTACAATAATCCGGATCAGCCGAAGCTGGAAACTCATGATTTCTCTGCGCACAGCGAAGAGAAAAGGGATTGGATAATCATTTATCATGATCAGGCTAAGAATGCCAATAAGAAAATAATATTTAATCCATCAGAGAATCTGGTGAGTGCTATTAAAAGAAATAATCCAAGGTCTGTGTTTGAGAGCTAGTGGACGAAGGGGGCTTTTATTTTATGAATCTTAAAGAATTAAATGAATTGTTTATCAAAATCTATGGCGAATCAGAGCAGGAGGTTAGAGAGTATTTTTCACCTGGACGAGTAAATCTTATAGGTGAACATACCGACTATAATGGCGGTCATGTATTTCCATGTGCCCTTACTATAGGAACCTATGGTTTGGCCAGACTGCGTGAGGATAATCTGGTTAAGCTGTATTCTGTTAATGTCGAAAAGGCTGGCGTGATAGAGGCTTCTATAGAAAACCTTGAGTATAATGAGAAAAATGGATGGGCAAATTATCCGCTTGGCGTACTTTGGGCATTTGAGAAGAAGGGTATGAAAATACCGGGCGGATTTGAGATTCTTATTTGGGGAAACATCCCTAATGGTTCTGGTCTTAGTTCATCTGCCTCGTTGGAGGTGCTGACTGGAGTGGTTTTAAGAGATCTGTTTGGCTTTGACAGTCAGTCAAATATAGATCTTGCTCTTATAGGTCAGTATTCTGAGAATAATTACAATGGATGTAACTGCGGTATTATGGATCAGTTCGCTGTGGCTATGGGAAAGAAGGATAATGCTATTTTCCTGGATACAGCTGATTTGAGCTATGAGTATGCTCCGGTTAAGCTTCCTGATGCTAAAATCGTCATTACTAACAGTAAGGTAAAGCATTCTCTGGTGGATAGTGCTTATAATGACAGAAGAAATGAGAGCTCTCAGGCGCTGAAGGATCTTCAGCAGGTATGTGGCATTTCATCTCTAGGAGAGCTTACTAATGAAGAGTTTGATAAATACGAGACTTCGATTAAGGATCCTGTGTGCCGTATGCGTGCGAAGCATGCTGTGTATGAAAATCAGCGTACTATAGAGGCGGTGGCTGCACTTAAGGCGAACGATATTGAAAAGTTTGGAAAGCTGATGAATGCATCTCATGTCTCTTTGAGAGATGACTACGAGGTGAGCTGCGAGGAAGTAGATGTTCTTGTAGAGCTTGCATGGTCTATTCCTGGTGTTATAGGTTCTCGTATAACTGGCGGTGGATTCGGCGGATGTACAGTCAGCATTGTAAAAAACGAGGCTGTGGATGAATTCATAGCAAAGGTAGGACCTGCCTATAAAGAAAAGACTGGATACGACGCTGAGTTTTATGTAGTAGATGTGGGTGATGGAGCATCTAGGATATAATAACCACAGATTACATTCATTTTTGTATATTATGACATTGTGAATATAATGTCTGTGTTATATAATCATTTCAGTTTGAAACCCAACTAATGGGAGAAAGGGATTTTTATTATGGCAGCTATACAGTTAAAGAACATCTGTAAGGTATATCCAAACGGCTTCCAGGCAGTTAAGGATTTTAACCTTGATATTAAGGATCAGGAGTTCATCATCTTCGTAGGTCCTTCAGGATGTGGTAAGTCTACTACTCTTCGTATGATCGCAGGTCTTGAGGAAATCTCAAGCGGTGAGCTCATCATTGATGATAAGCTTGTAAACGATGTAGAGCCAAAGGATCGTGATATCGCGATGGTATTCCAGAACTACGCTCTGTATCCACATATGACAGTTTATGATAACATGGCATTTGGTCTTAAGCTTCGTAAGGTTCCAAAGGCTGAGATCGACCAGAAGGTTCGTGAGGCAGCTAAGATCCTTGACCTTGAGGCACTTCTTGATCGTAAGCCAAAGGCTCTTTCAGGTGGTCAGAGACAGCGTGTTGCTATGGGTCGTGCTATCGTTCGTAATCCTAAGGTATTCCTTATGGATGAGCCTCTTTCAAACCTTGATGCTAAGCTTCGTGTACAGATGAGAACTGAGATTTCTAAGCTTCACGACAGACTTCAGGCTACTATCATCTACGTTACACATGACCAGACAGAGGCTATGACTCTTGGTACCCGTATCGTAGTTATGAAGGACGGTGTTGTTCAGCAGATCGATACTCCAGAAGCACTTTACTCAGCTCCATGTAACCTCTTCGTTGCAGGATTCATTGGATCACCTCAGATGAACTTCATGGATGCTAAGATTACTGTAAATGGTGACGAGGTTACTGCTACTGTTGGTGATGCTACTCTCGCAGTTCCACCAGCTAAGGCTAAGCTCCTCAAGGAGGGTGGCTACGACGGAAAGACCGTTGTACTTGGTATTCGTCCAGAGAACATTCACGATGATGAGGCATTCATTAGCAACTATCCAAATGCTGTTATCAATGCTACTATCAACGTATACGAGCTTCTTGGTGCTGAAGTATATCTGTACTTCGATTATGCTGGTTCACAGGTTACTGCTAGAGTTAACCCACGTACCACAGCTAGAAGCGGCGATACCGTTAAGTTCGCTTTCGAGATGGAGAAGGCACACTTCTTCGACAAGGAGACAGAGCTCGTTATTGCAAACTAGTTCGATTTAGTTTATCATGGTCTTATCTCTATGGAGGTAAGACCATGTTTTTTTCTGAGGAAATAAATAATGAGCTAAGCCGATTAAATAAGCTTAGCGGCCTTAAACTTACAATAGAAGATACAGATTTAACTGACGATGAGATTATAAATAAGCTTTCTGCATTAAATGATAGATTCGAGGGTGTTACGGATCGAAGTGGATTCTTATATAATCTTGTCACTGGGAACATGAATACAGACCAGCTGTTACACGGTATGGCTAAATACCATATAAAGAGCAGCAGCCTGTTTTCTTTGTATGTTATAAAGTCTACACATGCCTATTCAGAAGATGTGCCTAGGTTGTTACACTCAGTTTTACCAGGTGCGAAGGATTCTTTGATAGAGCTGTCTGATAATCGAATACTCATTATTAGAGAATTGAGTAAAGCGATGACCGCTGAGGATATAGATGATTTGGCGGCGGCCATCATATCCGCACTTGAGACAGAGGCTATGATGAGCTTTAAGATAGGTTATAGCTCTAGGTGTGCTATTTTAGCCCAGCTCAGCGAGCTTTTTGAAAATGCGTGCAGTGCCTTAGATATAGGCTTTAGCTTCTATAATCAAATGTCCATTTATTCCTATGAGAGGCTGGGCTTAGGACGTCTTTTGCATAGTATTTCAAAGGAAGAGGCGCAGGCTTTTTTGAAAAATGAGTGTAATCTGGAGGTTTTAAAGGATATCGATGAGGAAACCAGAGGTATTATAAAAAGCTTTTTTGAAAATGATCTCTCTTTGGCAGAGACCGCCAGAAATCTTTTTATGCATAGAAATACACTCATATATAAATTAGATAAATTCGCAGCCAATACAGGTTTGGATGTTCGTCATTTTAGAGATGCACTTACTGTTTCGCTTGGATTGATGCTTTTAGATAATGTGAACAAATAGTTTCGCTTGGAAATACCTGATATGGGGAGATTATGAACGAATTAAAGTATAAGGGCAGACTTAAGATATATCTGGCATTACCTATGATTATGATAGTGCTGTTTGTTTTAGGTGCTGCGGTGCTTGCTTTTTACAATAGAGAGGTCGGAATAGTAGCGGCTGTATTCGCTGTTATTTATTCGCTGATAGTGTTTGTTTTTTATCTTGCGAACAGAAGACATTTCGATGATGAAATACTCGACTTTGCGGTACATCAGGGAATGTCACAGCGGGCTTTTTTAAGAACACTTAGAATGCCGTATGCGATAGTGGACAGTGATACACATTTCACTTGGGTTAATAAGGAGTTTGAGCATACCTTTAATATAGATGTTGAAACTGCGAAGAGTATAACCACGGTGTTCCCTGAGATTACCAGAGAGGTATTAAAAAAGATATCGGATTCAGGAGAAGTATCCCTGCCAGTAGGATATGGCGATGATAAATATCGTGCCATCATTTCTTTGGAGATGAATACTGTTATAGCGCAGGATGCAGAGATACGTTCTGCAAGCGATGAAAAGGATATTCTATATTCGGTTCTTATGCTGAATGAGACAGAGTATAGACGCATAGAGCAGATAGCGATAGATCAAAAGCTGGTGGTTTCATTTGTATACATAGATAATTTCGAGGATACATTTGATAAGATAGAAGGCGGATTAAAGACAGTACTTTTAGCTGAGGTAGATAGTAAGATAAATGATTTCTTTGGAAAAAGGAATGCTATAGTTCGCCAGATGGAAAAGGACAAGTATATTGTGCTCTTTGAGCATCGTTATCTGGCTGAAATGCAGGAGACATCCTTCCCGTTATTGGAAGATGTTCGAATGGATAAAAATGGAAAAGAAATCAGACTTGACAATGGAAGCGAGATAACTGTAAGTATAGGTGTAGGCTATGGAAATGACACCTATTCAGGCAATGCGCAGCTGGCGCGTATGGCAATGGATATGGCGCAGGCCAGAGGTGGCGCGCAGGCAGTGGTAAGAAATGATCAGGATGTCTCCTACTATGGAAGTCATGGCAGAGGCATGGGACAGAGAGATACTGTTAAGTCTCGTGTTAAGGCTAATGCGTTCCGCGGCATAATGGAAAACCGGGATCGCGTAATCGTGATGGGTCACCCTATTCCAGATGCGGATTGCTTGGGAGCAGCAGTGGGAGTATATGTCGCAGCCAGACAGCTGGGCATACCTGCCAATATAGTGCTTAATACTATTACCAGTTCCATGAAGCCTTTGGTGGATACCTTCGAGGATTATCCGGCAGATATGTTCGTGGATACCGAAAAGGCGCTGGCTTTAGTTACAAAGAAGACTTTGGTGGTAGTGGTGGATACGAACAGACCCGCTTATGTGGATTGTCCGAAGCTTTTGACACGCTGTAAGGACGTGGTTGTGTTTGATCATCACAGAGGAAGAGAAGAAAAGATTGAAAATCCTCTTCTCGAATATATTGAGCCATATGCAAGTTCTGCCAGTGAGATGATAGCTGAGGTATTGCAGTATTTCTCTAATCGTATAGAGATGCATTCGGTGGAAGCGGACTGTATATATGCAGGCATACTTATAGATACGAATAACTTCATGACGAAGACGGGTGTTCGTACCTTTGAGGCTGCGGCTTTTCTAAGAAGAAATGGTGCTGAAGTAAACCGTGTTAGAAAGCTTTTGAGAGAGGATATGGATACCTATAAGGCTAGGGCTGAGGTGGTTAGAAATGCAACTGTTTACAAAGGTGCGTTTGCTATGTCGATATCAGATCAGACTGGCGTGGACAGCCCTACGATCCTAGGCGCAAAGGCAGCTAATGAGCTGTTAAATATCGTAGGTATAAAAGCTTCGTTTGTGTTTACAGAGTATCAGGGTAAGATATTTGTAAGTTCTCGTTCGATAGATGAGATAGATGTACAAAAGATTATGGCTGAATTAGGTGGCGGCGGTCATTTGAACGTGGCAGGCGCACAGGTAACTGATTCTACCATAGAAGAGGTAATGGGTCGTGTTCAGGGTGTTATAGATACCCTTATTGAAAAAGGAGAGATAAAACTATGAAAGTAATTTTATTAGCAGATGTTAAACCTCACGGCAAAAAGGGTGATATTATAGAAGTAAACGATGGTTATGCGCGTAATGTCCTTTTCAAGAAAAATCAGGCTGTGGAGGCTACTAATGTAGCTATAAATAACCTTAAGCTTCAGAATAAGCATGCTGATCAGGTGGCAAAGGAAAATCTGGAGGCTGCACAGGCACTTGCAAAGGAGATGGAAAGCTGGAAGGTAGAGACCTCTATCAAATCTGGCGAGGGTGGCAGAACCTTTGGATCAGTTTCTTCTAAGGAAATAGCTGCAGCAGTTAAGGCGCAGTATGGCAAAGAGATAGATAAGAAAAAAATCGTTTTGGAAGAGGGCATAAAATCTCTTGGAGTTCATGAGGTGAAGGTTAAGCTTCATCCTCAGGTGACAGGAGTTCTTCGAGTTCACGTAGCAGAGGCATAGTATGGATGAAATAAAAACGTCTAGAGCACTTCCGAATGATAACGATGCGGAAATGTCTGTACTCGCTTGTATGATTCTTGATGATGACGCTAAATTAGTGGCTGCCGAAAGACTTACCAAGGAAGACTTTTATTATCATCAGAATGGTGCGCTTTTTGAGGCTATTCTGGATTTGTACAATAAGGGAATAGGCGTAGACGAGGTAACTCTTCAGGATAAGCTTAAGGAGAAGGAACTGCCACCAGAGCTGGCATCCTTAGAGTATATAAATACGCTTATGATGAAGGTTCCTGTCGCTACTAATTATGAAGAATATACTAGTATCGTAAAGCGTCTTTCTCTTTCAAGAAATATTATAAAGCTTACGCAGGGAATCTCTGAATCATGCTACAAGGGAACGGAAGACATAGACACCATTCTGCAGTATGCAGAGAGCGAAATATTCAAGCTGGCTGAAAAGAGAGGAAGCAATGATTTTGTTCCTATAAAGCAGGTAGTGATGAATGCCCTTAACAGAATAGATGCGGCATCTAAGCAAAAGGGTAGTGTAACGGGCGTACCTACAGGTTTTACGAGACTGGATTACTTAACTGCTGGCTTACAGCCTTCAGATCTTATTCTGATAGCCGCACGACCTTCTATGGGTAAGACAGCTTTTGTTTTGAATATAGCTGAGCATATCTGCTTTAGGCAGAATCTAGCTGCAGCAGTGTTTTCATTGGAAATGAGTAAGGAACAGCTGGTTAACCGTCTGTTTGCGCTTGAGTCGCAGGTAGAGGCTTCTAAGCTTCGTACAGGTAATCTGCAGGAGTCTGAGTGGGAAAAGCTTTTGGAAGCTGGTAATATAGTGGGTGGATCGAACCTTATTATAGATGATACACCTGGTATAAGCATAAATGAGCTTCGAAGTAAGTGTAAGAAGTATAAAGCAGAGAAGGATATTTCGATAGTTATCATAGACTACTTACAGCTTATGACTGGCAATAGTAAAGAAGGAAGACAGCAGGAAATATCTCAGATTTCCAGAGCGTTAAAGGCGTTGGCCAGAGAGCTCAATGTTCCTGTGATAGCACTCTCTCAGCTTTCTCGTCAGGTAGAGCAAAGACCAGACCACAGACCTATGTTATCAGATCTTCGAGAGTCCGGTGCCATTGAGCAGGATGCTGATGTGGTAATGTTCATTTATAGAGATAATTATTATAATAAGGATTCTGAAAAACAAAATATATCTGAGATAATCATAGCTAAGCAGCGTAATGGTGCGCTAGGTACGGTCGAACTGGCATGGCTTCCTGAGTACACGAAATTTGCTAATATGGCTACAGAAAGTGATAATCAATATCTTCAATAAACGATATACGGTTACCCCAAGCGTTCAGGGGTAACCGTTATTTTTTGACTACCTACTCGCCTTTTTACCCAAAACAAGACGTTGTAATTTCATATAATTGAAAAACGATTTCTTGAGTGATGGCAGTCGAATAAACTCCTTTCTTAAGATTATTTGCATATGTAACAGAACAAAACCAAAGGAGACGTTTTGGTATAAATTATATTCCTCATTTTGTTCTACAGGGTGCAAAACACAATTGGCACAAGGCAAAAGTTATCCAGACCTGCGATAATGCCGGTTAAAATAAAAATATAGGGAAAAATTTGGGATGTCGACCCATTGAAATAGAGATTCTAAGACGAATTCTGTGGAAAATTCGATGTGTCCTAGAATCGGTTAATAAGTAAATAGGGTGCTTTGCACTCTGTGATGATGTAATATATCAGATGTTGTGATATTATGCAAGTCTTTTTTTACAAATGTCATTTAGGCAGCACTTATCACAGTGTGGGTTAGTGCGGGCAGTACAGATTTCGCGACCGTGGTCTACCAGGCGATGACATAGGTCATTGCCCTTTTCTGGTGGAACGATTTTTCTAAGCGCGGCTTCTACCTTGGAAGGCTCTTTTATGTTGTCTACCAGACCGATTCTGTTTGAAAGTCTGATGCAGTGAGTGTCTGTAACGATGGCAGGTTTGCCGAAGATATCGCCTAAAACAAGATTTGCACTTTTCCTTCCGACACCAGGCAGCTTTAACAGCTCCTCCATGGTATCAGGAACTTTGCTGTCAAACTCTTCGACAAGCATCTGCATGCATGCTTTGATATCCCTTGCCTTGCTGTTTCCGAGTCCACAAGGGCGGACGATGGCTTCGATATCGGATACATTTGCTTTAGCCAGGTCAGATGGGGAAGGATATTTTTTAAAAAGCGTAGGTACTATTTCATTTACTCGGGCGTCTGTGCATTGAGCAGCCAGGCGCACACTGACTAAGAGCTTCCAGGCATCATCATATTCAAGAGTGCAGGTGGAAGCAGGGTATTCTTTTTCTAATCTACTTATTATTTCGAGAACTAATTCTTTTTTACGCATATCTTCATTACAGAATATAAAAAAACATAGTTACATGAGTATTATAAGACTTAGAATAGCCCCTGTGCTTTATATGTAGCGCAGGGGCTATCCTTATGAGGAGAATATAAAGTTAATTATCCAAGTGTGATCTCAACATCGTACTGAGTCTTTCCTGGTACATATGGAACTACGCAGCCTTCTACGGTCTGACCATCTACGGTCATAACCTTTACACCCTTCTGTACGCCCATTGGGTTAGTAACCTTTATATTATAGGTTCCTTCGCGGAACTTTCTGGTAAGAGTGAAATCTCCGAAGCCAGAAGGCACGCAAGGGTTAATAGAAAGACCCTGGTGTGTAGGGTATACACCTAAGATGTACTGTGAAATATTCACGAAGGTCCATGCAGCTGTACCTGTAAGCCAGCTGTTCTTTGCCTCGCCGTGGAACTTGGCATCACGACCTGCTACCATCTGTGAGTATACATATGGCTCAGTGCGGTGAATCTCACTGATTTCCTCGATATATGCAGGACAGGTTTTTTTATAGATGTCAAATGCTCTGTCTCCGCGTCCGATAACGGTCTCTGCGATAGAAACCCATGGGTTATTATGGCAGAAGATACCAGCATTCTCCTTATATCCTGGTGGATATGAAGAAACCTCTCCAAGCTCAAGGTGATACTCTGTATATGCAGGCTGAAGAATCATGACGCCATACTTGGTATCGAGATACTTTTCTACAGAATCAAGTGCCTGCTTAGCCTTTCCTTCTTCCACTCCTACACCGGCCATTACGCAGAAGCCCTGTGGCTCGATGAAAATCTTACCCTCGCGGCATTCCTTAGAACCAATCTTTTGGCTGTAAGCATCATAAGCTCTTACGAACCATTCGCCATCCCAGCCAGCGTCCAGGATGATGTCATACATTTCCTTGACTTCTTTTCTG
This sequence comes from Lachnospiraceae bacterium, assembly GCA_045599565.1. GTDB lineage: Bacteria > Bacillota > Clostridia > Lachnospirales > Lachnospiraceae > Pseudobutyrivibrio. The sequence goes on along the minus strand of JAZRWF010000088.1, from coordinate 13,750 downwards.
GCACGCAGAGCTTCAGCGCTGTCTCCCATAAGCTCTGCCAACTGAGCATATTCCTCACCGTACTTAACAAACATACCTGCGATAAATACAGACTCTGCCACAGGACCCTCTGAAGGACCAAAGGTCTGGAAGGACTCTCCTGGGTGAGCAGAGAAGCAGTTAAGGTTCAGACAGTCATTCCAGTCTGCACGTCCGATAAGAGGAAGCTTATGCGGACCTCTGTGTGTAACGGTGTAATCAAAGGATCTCTTCAAATGCTCCATAAGGGTGGTAGCTACTGACATATCATTGTCATAAGGTACCTGCTCTGTAAGGATAGAGGTGTCTCCGGTCTCTCTTACATATGCTGAAGTACCAGCGATGAGCCAAAGTGGATCATCATTAAAGCCAGAACCGATATCTGAGTTACCCTTCTTGGTGAGTGGCTGGTACTGGTGGTAAGCCGAGCCGTCCTGGAACTGGGTGCTGGCAATATCTATAATACGCTCTCTTGCACGATCTGGGATGAGATGAACGAAACCAAGAAGATCCTGACAGCTATCTCTGAAGCCCATACCACGACCGATACCTGACTCGTAGTAAGAAGCAGAACGTGACATGTTAAAGGTAACCATACACTGATACTGATTCCAGGTGTTAACCATGCGGTTAACCTTCTCGTCAGAAGACTGTACGCTGTACTTGCTAAGGAGTGCTTCCCAATATGCAGCGAGCTCTGCTAAGGCTGCATCTACCTTTTCTGCTGAGTCATAGCGTGCAAGCATAGCCTGCGCAGGTTTTTTGTTTATTATGCCATAAGATTCCCACTTGTCCTCTTCAGGATTCTCGATATATCCAAGTACAAATACATAGGTCTTAGATTCACCAGCGGCAAGAGTGAGGTCTAACTGATGCGAAGCTATAGGAGACCAGCCGGAAGCCATAGAGTTAGTGGCCTTGCCATTCTTTACCACCTCTGGGTTGTCATTTCCGTTGTATGCCCCAAGGAATGCATCTCTAGATGTATCGAAGCCTGCTACCTCGGCATTTACAGAGTAAATAGCATAGTGGTTACGGCGCTCTCTGTACTCGGTCTTGTGATATATGGTGCTGCCAACTACTTCCACCTCACCGGTAGAGAAGTTACGCTGGAAGTTTTTCATGTCATCATCAGCATTCCAGAGACACCACTCTATGTATGAGAATATTGAGAGTGTCTTGGTGGCAGAAGAACCGTTGGTTATGGTGAGCTTCTGAACCTCGCATGTATCATTCATAGGCACAAAGCAGGTGAACTCTGCCTTGACATCATTTTTTACGCCCATGAACTTGGAATAACCAAGACCATGACGGCACTCATATGCATCCAGCTCTGTTTTAGTAGGCTGCCAGCCAGGGTTCCATATGGTATCGCCATCCTTGATGTAGATGTACTTACCGTTATTGTCTGCTGGAATATTGTTATAGCGATATCTAGTCATACGAAGAAGCTTAGCATCTTTATAGAAACTATAGCCTCCACAGGTATTAGACATAAGTGAGAAAAATCCATTATTTCCAAGGTAGTTTATCCATGGCAATGGAGTTTTAGGTGTGGTGATGACATACTCTCTGGCAGCATCATCGTATTGTCCGAACTTCATAATCCTTCTCCTTTAAAAATCGTGAAAACGTTTAACCTCGTTGGGCACATTGGTTATATTGTTTAGTCGTAAACGATTAAGTGCCCTTTGCTTAGTGAAAAGTATACACAGTAAAAGTTGAATTTGCAAGGAAAATAATCGAATTTGACAAAAAATATAATTGGAACTGTCAGAAACTATTGAAACTGACAGAAAAATCTTGTATTATAGCAATAGAAAACGATTAAGCGCAGAGGGGGAACTGCAGGTTTTGCTTAGTCTTTGGGAGAGGGAAAATGGTATCATTAAAAGACATTGCAGCTAAGTGTGAGGTGTCTGTTGCGACTGTTAGTAAGGCTTTAAATAATCATTCTGACATAAGCGAACAGAGACGAGAGTACATAAAGCGAGTTGCAAAGGAGATGGGCTATTCGCCTAATATCAGTGCGAGAGCGCTGAAAACGAATCGTACATATAACATTGGGGTTCTTTTCGTGGACGAGTCCACCAGTGGGCTTACACATGATTTCTTTGCCGCTATTTTGGACAGCTTTAAAAGTACTGCCGAGCAGGCTGGCTACGATATCACCTTTATTAATTGCAATAAGAGCAGGCAAAATTCTATGACTTATCTGGAGCATTGCAGATATAGAGGATTTGATGGAGTCATGGTCGCTTGTATCGATTTTGAGGATCCGGAGGTTATAGAGCTTGTAAAGAGTGATATTCCTGTGGTCACTATAGACTATGTCTTCGATAGCCATATTACTATTATTTCTAATAATCACAGTGGTATTACACAGCTGGTGGAATATGCCTTTAGTCAGGGTCATAGAAAAATAGCATACGTACATGGATATGAATCGTCTGTTACGGTTAATCGACTGACAGGTTTTTATGGAAGCTGCGAAAGACTTGGCATAGATGTGGATGATGACTATATTCTGGAGGTGCCATACAGAGACACTGTGGCTACATATGAAGCTACTAAAAAGCTTCTTGATTTGCCGAATCCACCTACCTGTATTTTGTACCCAGATGATTTCGCTGCATTTGGCGGGATAAAGGCTATAAGAGAAAGAGGGTTATCTATACCAGAGGATATATCTATAGCAGGATACGATGGAATCCAGGCTGCGTTCCAGCAGGAGCCTCCGCTTACCACTATTAAGCAGGATGCCAGAGGCTTGGGAAGAGAGGCGGCAGAAGGTCTGGTTAATCTTATAGAAAGACCTAAAACCACAGTGGTAAGAACGGTTATTATGCCAGTTGAACTCATAGAAGGTGGTACTGTTAAGCCGCCTAAAAAAGCCTAGTTATAATTGATTTTTCAGTGCGTTTATATTACAATATATCCATGTTAATCGTATTGAATTAAAGGGGCTTTTATGGGACAGGTTATCATTTCTATTGGCAGAGAATATGGCAGTGGCGGACATGAGTTGGCTGCCAAGCTAGCTGAAAGGCTTTCCCTCCCGTTGTATGACCGAAAGATGTTGGACCACATATTAGACGACGTGGATAAGAAGGACAAGCCAGCTATCTCCGAGCGCATTTTACTGCGCCGCAGACATGGGCTTACCAGAAATACTGGAAATGCTGCTAACACTACAGAGGATACTTTGGCGGAGGCTCAGTTTAGATTTATTGAAGCTAAAGCCGCTGCAGGTGAGAGTTTTGTTATAGTGGGACGTTGTGCTGAAAAGATTCTAGAGGGAAATGAAGCGCTTATTTCTATTTTTGTCAGAGCTCAGAAGAGTGCGAAGATAGAGCGTATAAAGAGAATATATAATCTTAACGATATAGAGGCAAAGGCGAAGATGGTTCGTCATGATCGCCAGAGAAAAGCATATCATAATTACCATTCGAATATGAAGTGGGGAGACTCCAGAGCGTATGATTTGTGCATAAATGCTAGTGCGCAGAGCATGGAAGATACTCTTGATATACTTTATAATTATGTTAAGGTTAGAGAAGGCGTTAAGTAAATAAACCAGCCAGCTATTCTGGCTGGTTTTTCGAATTATTAAAGATAGGATTTGTATGAAGCTTAAAAGTTCACTGAAGGGGAAAATGCTTTCGGCCATAGTATTCCCAATTCTTATAATGACTATTATAGTCACTGTTGTAGGAGTGTCATCTGTATCCAGAGCGCTTATAGCTCAGAGCCGAGATAGTATGAGTCAGATAGCGAATGCTGTACTATCTGGCTATGATGATACATATCCAGGAGATTTTGACATTCAGATAGACACGGATAAGGGGACATATCGTGTTCTGAAGGGTGAGGCGGATATCACCTCTGAACATCAGATAGTAGATGGAATGTCTAAGAGTATGGATGTTCAGATTTCTATTTTTTGTCAGTCCATCAGAGTGGAAACCTCACTTGCAGATATAAATGGTGATAGATATATCACTACTAAGGCGAATCCGATGGTGGTTAGCCAAGTGCTTGAAAAGGGTGAGGCGCATTTCTATGAGGATGTAGACCTTTGGGGCGAAAGATGTTACGTGTATTACGCTCCTATTACTATGAGTGATGGCAGAATATATGGTATGGTGGGCGTAGCCAAGAGTAAAGCCAGCCTGAATGCTATTATAAAGGCGCAGACTTGGAAGGTGCCTTTGGCGACCATTCTTTCTGCGATTGTATTTGCGATAGTGGCGATAAATGTCATAAATACCATCACAAAGCGAATAAGTGAGCTTGAAAAATACACAAAGGCTGTTGCGACAGGTAATTTCAAGGCGGATATACCAGCCAGATTTTCAAAGGGCGATGATGAGGTAAGCTCGCTTATCAAGAATACAAAGGATATGACTGGTGCTATCAGGCAGTTAGTAGACTTTGATGCGTTGACTCAGCTATATAACAGAAGATGTGGTGACAAGAGATATGTAGAGAGTGTGGAGCGCTGTGTGGGCTCGAAGCAGCCATATTGTATAGCTATAGGTGACATAGACTTCTTTAAAAAAGTAAATGATACCTATGGTCATGAGGCCGGAGATGAGATTCTAAAAAATGTGGCGGGCACATTAAAGCTTGGAATGCCAGCGGGTGCATTTGTTGCCAGATGGGGCGGAGAAGAGTTTTTCATGGTGTTTGAGAGACATACTCTTGAGGAGGCTGAAGCAGCGCTGAATGCGGTCTTAGATAAAATAAGAGCTATGACCACCGTGTTTGATGGACAGACCATTAAGGTCACCATGAGCTTTGGCGTTACAGCGGGTATCCCGGGTGAGTCAAAGGATGCAGGCTTAAAAAGAGCGGATGAGAATCTTTACTTTGCTAAGGAAAACGGCCGTAATCAGGTGAGGGCGGTTTAAACATAAAGGAGTTAGTTATGAAAAATGATCCAATGGCTGGATTTGTTCCAGAGTATATAAAGGAAATGCCTGATTCAGAGGTGAGAAAGTCTATTCTCAAGCTCGGGAAAATGGTTACGGACAGAGCGGAGATTAAGCTTGGAATAAAAAAGCTTACCAAGGAGGATCCGGAGTATTGGGGTCTGAATGCGATGGTTCCTACAGAGGAAATGGCGAAGCTTTGCCTTAAATTCGGTGGCACTAGAAAGCCTAAAACCTTAGATGAGCTGGTGAAGCTCACAGGTATGACAAAGGAGCATGTGGAGGAGCTTTTAGAGACGCTTCTTTATAACGGTGTCCTTGAGTTTAATTATGAGAATCCGGCTCATGAGAAGCAGTATGTGTTGGTAATGTTCGTGCCGGGCTCAGGTGAGTTTTCTAATATGAATGCTCAGTTTTTGGAAGAGCATCCAGAGATGGGACATTTGTTTGAGCGCATGACGCGTATCCCACTGGAAGGACTTACTCATATGGTTCCGCCAGGAGGCGCTGGAATAGGAATGCATGTCATTCCAGTGGAAAAAGCTATCGAAACCACGAATGAGGCTATTAATCTGGAGAAAATCAGCTATTGGCTTGATAAGTATGATGGAAAATATGCAGCATCTCCTTGTAGCTGCAGAATGAGCCGTAGAACCTTTGACGAGGGCTGTGCGGATGATCCTGCTGACTGGTGTATAGCTATGGGTGATATGGCTGACTATGTGGTGGAGACTAACAAGGGTGGTCGTTATATCACACGCGAAGAGGCTATGGAGATTTTCAAGAAGGCTGAGGATAATGGCTTCGTTCACCAAATCACTAATATAGATGGTGAGAATAAGATTTTCGCTATTTGTAACTGTAATATAAATGTTTGTTATGCACTTCGCACATCACAGCTTTTCAATACACCTAACATGAGCAGATCCGCTTATGTGGCTAAGGTAACCACTGAAAACTGCGTGGCATGCGGCAGATGTGTAGAGTATTGTCCGGCTGGTGCTGTAAAGCTCGGTCAGAAGCTTTGCAAGGCAGATGGTTCCGCTGTAGAGTATCCTAAGGTAGATCTTCCTTCAGAGGTTAAATGGTCTGAGGAAAAGTGGGACGAGGATTATAGAGAGCATAATAGAATAAACTGCTATGATACGGGTACAGCACCATGTAAGACGGCTTGTCCTGCCCATATAGCTGTGCAAGGATATATCAGAATGGCTGCACAGGGAAGGTATGAGGAAGCACTTGCCCTGATAAAGAAGGAGAATCCGCTTCCGGCAGTTTGTGGACGTATTTGTAATCATAGATGTGAGGATGCATGTACCAGAGGTATTATAGATCAGCCAGTAGCCATAGATGAGATAAAGAGATTTATAGCTGAGCTGGATCTTAGGGCTGAGACCAGATATATTCCGAAGAAGGTAGTTCCTGCTACGAAGGGATATTTCCCTGAGAAGGTGGCTATTATAGGAGGAGGTCCAGCAGGTCTTTCCTGTGCATTCTTCTTGGCCGAAAAGGGATATGAGCCTACTATTTTCGAGAAGAATCTCAGATGCGGAGGAATGCTCACCTATGGTGTTCCTAGCTTTAAGCTGGAGAAGGATGTAATAGAAGCCGAAATCTCTGTTATAAGGGCTATGGGTGTAGATATCCAGACGGGTGTGGAAGTCGGTAAGGACATTACTATAAGCCAGCTTCGCGAGCAGGGTTATAAGGCATTTTATATAGCTATAGGCTGTCAGGGTGGCCGCGGCGTGGGTGTGCCAGGCGAGGATGCGGCCGGTGTTACTACTGCAGTGGAATTCTTACGTGAGGTGGGAGCTAGAGAGAAGTATGCTATCACTGGAGATACAGTAGTAATAGGCGGCGGAAACGTAGCCATAGATGTTGCCAGATCAGCTAAGAGATGTGATCTGGATAAAAATGTTAAGATGTTCTGCCTTGAGAGCAAGGACACTATGCCTGCTTCCAAGGATGAAATAGAGGATGCTGAAGGTGAGAATATCGAGATAAATCCTGGCTGGGGACCTAAGGAGATTCTGACAGAGGATGGCAAAGTCACTGGAGTGGTATTTAAAAAGTGCCTGTCTGTCAAGGATGAGGATGGCAGGTTTAATCCTAAGTATAATGAATCAGACACCATGACAGTGAAGTGCTCACATGTAATTCTCTCTGTGGGACAGTCTATTGTCTGGGGAAATCTTTTAGATGGAACCAAGGTGGAGCTTGGCAGAGGAAATGGAGCAGTGGCAGATCCAGTTACATATCAGACTGCCGAGCCTGATATATTCGTAGGTGGTGATGTTTATACAGGTCCTAGCTTTGCGATAGACGCTATAGCTGCAGGTAAGGAAGCTGCCATTTCTATTCACAGATTTGTACAGCCGAATTCATCACTCACTATAGGAAGAAATCTTAAGAAATTTAAGGAGCTAGATAAGAATGACATCCTGGTAGAGGGCTATGATACAGTTTCCCGTCAGGTGCCAGGCTTTAATCCTAATATAAACCGCTCTAAATCGTTTAGAGATACTTCTGCATGCTTTACAGAGGAGCAGGTGCTGACTGAGGCTTCTCGTTGCCTAAAGTGTGGCGCATCAGTGGTAGATACGAATAAGTGTGTGGGCTGTGGTGTGTGTACCACTAAGTGCGAATTTGACGCGATTAAGCTATATAGAGAGAATCCTGAGTGTTCTACCATGATTACATCTGAGGAAAAGATTCCTGCCGTTCTTAAGTATGGCGCAAAGCAAGCTATTAAGGTGGCTTTTAAGCCAAAGAAAAAGAAGTGATGTGGCCAGATAGTGTCAGTGTAATAAGGATGTCTCGGGCATATGAGTCTATGATGCCGGGAGAGGAAGCACTTGTGTTTGATAATACGGATATCAGTGGAACCAGATGTTATCTGGATGAGGAAGCGGAGGCTGTGCTGACAGAGAGGCTAGGGGCGATTCCGCTTACGGGTATTCACTTCATAGATTCGGGGAATTATCATTATTTGAGTCTACTGTTTTTGCGCCGCGTCAAATGTGACTTTCACCTTGTACATATAGATTTTCATCCGGACTCACAGCTGCCTGCATTTGGTGATATAACCTCGTGCGGCGGATGGATAGCAAAGGCACTGGAAGAGCTTGGATATCTAAAAAATGTGTATATGTATGGCATCTCAGAGGAGTTGGTTTCCGAGATGAAGGATAGATGCTTTCTGGATGAGGCGCTGCCTGACGATGGATTGCCGGTTTATGTTTCTGTCGACAAGGATGCTTTGACGAAGGAATTTGCTGTGACTGACTGGGATCAGGGGGGTATGTCACTCGAGGAGCTTTTAGAGGTACTAAAAGCTTGTGATGGTCATGATGTTTTGGGCGTGGATATCTGTGGAGATACATCAGAACCATCAGATAAGTCCATGGTAATAAATGCCGAAACCAATAGAGAGTTGCTTGATTTTTTTAGTAGTTTCCACTAAAATATTCATATAAAAAGCAAGGAGGATACTAAATGTACCCTATTATTACAATCAGCAGAGAGTTTGGAAGTGGCGGACACAGCATAGGAGAGGCGGTAGCTAAGCAGCTTAATTTGCCATTTTACGATGGAGAAATAGTGAAGGAAGTGGCTATGCAGTCAGGCTATGCGCATGAGCTTATCGAGGAGCAGGGAGAGTATGGCACGTCAGCTAATATGTGGTTTGATATCACTGCGGCCAGCGCCATGAATTTCAAGAGCCCACAGGATGAAATATTTATTATTCAAAAGAAGGTTATACTGGATATAGCCAAGAAGGGACCTTGTGTTATAGTAGGTCGCTGTGCTGATTATATTCTTAAAAAGGCAGGTATACCTGCTATGAATATTATGATTCATGCTGATATGGAGCACAGAACGGAGCGAGTGCTTGCCAGATATGAAAAGATTTCTGATGTAAGCATAGAGAAGAGACTTGCTAAGAAGGATAAGGCTAGAAAGGCTTATTATAAGTACTATACAGACGGAAACTGGGGCGACTATAGAAACTATGATTTGGCATTAGATTCCGGAAATCTGGGTGAAGAACTCTGTGTAAAGATGATATGTGAATTGGCAGAGGTTTTTCCTAAAAAGTAAGCTGGATGGACATTCGAGATTCGGATGTCCTCTTTTTATGCTTTGCTTTACGATGAGGCTGATTCATGATATAATAAAAATGATTTTTTTATGAGGATTACTATGCTGAAAAGAAATAATACTAAGTCTAAAAAGTCATTACATATCATAATCGTGGGCTGCGGAAAGGTGGGGCAGGTCTTAACTGAGCGTCTCACTAAAGAGGGTCATGACATAACTGTCATCGATAAAAAAGCGGAGCGCATTTCGCAGATTTCTAATATGTATGACATAATGGCTGTTGAGGGAAATGGTGCCAGCTACAGTACACAGAAGGAAGCTGGTGTAGATACAGCAGATCTTTTGATAGCTGTCACAGAATCGGATGAGTTAAATATACTTTGCTGCGTAATCGCGAAGCGAATGGGCGATACACCTGCTATAGCCAGGGTTAGAACTCCAGACTACAGTAAGGAGATAGGATATCTCCAGGAAAAGCTGGGGCTAGCTATGATTATAAATCCTGAGCAGGAGGCAGCCACTGAGATAGCACGTATTCTGGCGTTGCCATCGGCGCTTGAGGTAAATAGCTTTGCACACGGACAGGCCGAGATGATAGAACTCACTATTCCTAAGGGTGGTGCACTCGATGGAATGACTATCGCACAGCTGGGTCAGCAGCTTTCTATCGGAGTAGTCGTATGTGCTATCAGACGAGGGGAAGAGGTTATTATACCTTCTGGTCTTACTATTTTAAGAGCGGGAGATAATATTATTTTAGTTGGACAGAATCACTTCGCTCGTATTTTCCTAAAGGATATAGGAGTAGAATCTGGAAAGGTCAAGGACTGCATTATAGTAGGTGGCGGAAAAGGCGCCTACTATCTGGCAGACAGACTTATAAAGGATGGAATAAAGGTTAAGCTTATAGAGAGAAATCACGAAAGGTGTGAGGAGCTTAGTAAGCTTTTGCCGAAGGCTATAGTTATCTGTGGCGATGGTTCTGATGAAAACCTTCTGAAGGAGGAGGGCATTGAAAGTTGTGAGAGCTTTGTTCCACTTACAGGTATAGATGAGGAGAATGCCTTTTTGACCATGTATGCTAAGCAGGTTAGCTCAGCTAAGGTTATTACAAAGGTTAACAGGATAAATTTTAGCAATGTTATTCATTCGCTTGATCTTGGTAGTATTATTTATCCAAAGTATCTGGCTGCAGAGGCTATTATCGCTTATGTAAGAGCACGTTCTGCATCAGTGGGTGAAGCTAATATAGAAACCATGTACCATCTCTTTGATCAGAGAGTGGAGGCTATAGAGTTTAAGGTTACTGAAAAGTCTCCGGTGGTAGGTACTAAGCTAAAGGATCTTAGACTAAAGGAAAATGTGCTTTTGGCATGTATAAACAGAAACGGAAAGATTATTATTCCTGGTGGTTCTGATGCCATAGATTTGGGAGATACAGTCATGATAGTTACCACACAGACAGGCTTCTCTCATATAGATGATATTTTGAGGTAGCCTATGAATAAATCTGTTATTCGTTATGTGCTGGGCATAGTGGTTTTGTTTACGGGACTGTTTTTGCTTCTACCTACGCTGGTCGCTGTTATCTATGGTGAGCGAGAGTGGCAGGCATACCTGATGGTTTCCATTCCAGCTATTATACTTGGTTTTGTAAACTATCGAATAAAGCCTAAAAGCACAGTGTTTTATTTGAAAGAGGGATGTGTAGCGACCGCTGCTTCATGGGTGATTCTTTCACTTATCGGAGCACTTCCGCCTTTTATTGCAAAGGAAATTCCTAACTATATAGATGCTCTGTTTGAGATCATCTCAGGCTTTACTACCACAGGTGCCTCTATACTCGATAATGTGGAGCTACTGAGCCATGCGACACTGTTTTGGCGAAGCTTTACACATTTAGTAGGAGGTATGGGTGTTTTGGTATTCCTGTTGGCAGTTATGCCAATGGGTGGTGGCTCTTCTATGAACCTCATGAGAGCAGAGTCGCCTGGACCTTCAGTTGGTAAGCTGGTTCCGAAGCTTCACTCTACTGCCAGAATGCTCTATATCATCTACGCTGGACTATGTGCGTTGGAGTTCTTGCTTTTACTATGTGGCGGAATGCCGCTCTTTGATGCCTTAAATACTGCTATGGCGACAGCTGGTACAGGCGGTTTTGGAATTTATGCTGATAGCTGCGCGTCATTTAGTGTTTATAGTCAGTGGATAGTTACCATATTCATGATACTGTTCGGTGTAAACTTTAATGCCTATTACCTTATTCTTTATAAGCAGGCAAAGGCAGCTTTTAAGATGGAGGAGGTAAGAGTATATTTTGCCATTGCATTTGCTGCGATGGTTGTAATTATAGTTAATTCATGGCATATGTTCACAGGTCTTGGGGATGCTCTTACAAAGGCGAGCTTCCAGGTGGCATCTATCATGTCATCCACAGGCTTTGCGACGACAGATTTTGCCCTTTGGCCACAGACCAGTCGCTTCATAATCGTAATGCTTTCGTTTATCGGAGCCTGTGCTGGTTCGACTGGGGGTGGAATAAAGGTTAGCCGTATACTTATAGTGATTAAGTCTATAAGACGCGAGATAAATTCCTACATTCATCCTAGAAGCGTAAAGAATCTGGATATGGATGGAAAGCCGCTGGATAAGGCTACGACAGCATCTACAGTGGTGTATATGACACTGTTCCTTATGATGTTTGCCATAAGTGCGTTTATTGTGTCATTTGAGGATTTGGATTTTTCGACTACATTTACTGCAGTGCTGGCCTGCATAAATAATATAGGACCAGGACTTAGTCAGGTGGGACCTAGCTGTAACTTCGGGTTTTTATCACCTCTGAGCAAAGTAGTTCTCATGTTTGATATGTTGGCAGGAAGACTTGAGCTTTTCCCTCTTATCATGCTTGTGCATCCTAAGATGTGGATAGACATGGCGACTGTACGAGATAAAAGAAGATAGTTTATATAAAATGAGGAGGCGTAATGGTAACTGAAAAAGTAATAGTTATCGATTTTGGCGGACAGTATAATCAGCTGGTTGCCAGAAGAGTGCGTGAGTGTAATGTATATTGTGAAATCTATTCATACCGCACTCCTATAGACCAGATTAAGGCGATGAATCCTAAGGGTATCATCCTTACTGGTGGACCTAATAGTTGTTATGAGGAGGGTGCTCCTACCTATACAAAGGAATTGTTCGAGCTGGGAATACCGGTGCTTGGACTTTGCTATGGTGCGCAGCTTATGAACCATGTCCTCGGTGGAAAGGTTGAGAAGGCACCGGTTCGTGAGTACGGTAAGACCGAGACCTTTATCGATGGAAGTAAGGATGCACTTTTCGCAGGTGTAGATGAGAAGACCATAGTTTGGATGAGTCATTTTGACTACATATCTAAGCCTGCCCCAGGTTTTGAGATCATCGCTCATACTGCTGACTGCCCAGTGGCTGCAGATGCCTGCGAGGAAAAGAAGCTGTATGCTATACAGTTTCACCCAGAGGTATTACATACTGTTCAGGGAAAGGAAATTCTGTTTAATTTCGTAAGAAATATATGTAAGACAGAGGGCTCTTGGAAGATGGATTCCTTTGTGGAGAACACCATTAAGGAAGTGCGTGAAAAGGTGGGAGACGGAAAGGTTCTTCTTGCTCTTTCAGGTGGAGTGGATTCCTCTGTACTTGCAGCACTTCTCGCAAAGGCTATTGGAAAGCAGCTTACCTGCGTGTTCGTAGATCACGGTCTTCTTCGTAAGAATGAGGGTGATGAGGTAGAGGCTATCTTTGGAAAAGATGGAAGCTTTGATATAAACTTTATCCGTGTAAATGCTCAGGAGCGATACTACGGAAAGCTGGCTGGCGTGGAAGAGCCAGAGAGAAAGCGAAAGATTATAGGTGAGGAGTTCATCCGTGTATTCGAGGAAGAAGCCAAGAAAATCGGGGCTGTAGATTTCCTTGCACAGGGAACCATTTACCCAGACGTAGTAGAGTCAGGCTTGGGCGGTGAGTCAGCCGTTATCAAGTCTCACCACAATGTAGGCGGACTGCCTGATTTCGTAGATCTCAAGGATATCGTAGAGCCTCTTAGAAACCTGTTCAAGGACGAGGTACGTCAGGCTGGTCTCGAGCTTGGTCTTCCAGAATTTTTGGTATATCGTCAGCCATTCCCAGGCCCAGGCCTTGGAATTCGTATCATCGGTGAGGTAACAGCTGAGAAGGTTAAAATCGTTCAGGATGCAGATTACATCTATCGCGAAGAGGTAGACAAGGCTGCAAAAGCCTACAAAGAAGAACATGGCGTGGAAGCACCATGGATGCCAAATCAGTACTTTGCAGCACTTTCTAATATGCGTTCAGTAGGTGTAATGGGTGACGAGCGTACCTACGACTACGCAGTAGTCGTTCGCGCAGTTCGCACCATAGACTTTATGACCGCCGAAGCAGCCGAAATCCCATTCGCTGTCCTCCAGACCGTCATGAGCCGCATCATAAACGAGGTCAAGGGCGTAAACCGCGTAATGTACGACCTTACGAGCAAGCCACCAGGAACGATTGAGATGGAGTGATCGGCAAGTGGTTTGCAGGTTAACTCAAAAAAGTCAGTAATTTCAAGGTCTGAGACCATGTGTAAATCGCATGGTTTCGGGCCTTTTTTTGATGAAAGTTCTAGAATGATTCTATTTGTAGAAAAAATA
>JAZRWF010000087.1:0-7049 GCA_045599565.1 Lachnospiraceae bacterium | reverse complement strand
GCTTACGCAAGCGGATTGCTCATAATGGGGCATTTAACTATTTTGATGGATAAATACCGGATAAAGACCTGCTTCGCAGGAAAAATGTAACCATATCAAGCATATCTTACATGCAAGCATGACGATATGTTTGATATGGTTACATTTATCTACGAAACGAAATTTGCTGTTGATAAATCCATAACAAAATGTTAAACTATAAATATATAATTTTGTAAAAAGGGCATGATATGACTAGAACTAAAAGCTTGCTGTTAGTCGGGGTTATCGCAGTATCTACGCTGCTTAGCGGATGCGGTGAAAAAATGCTGACTATCACAGAGGAGGAAAGTGATATAATTGCCTCATATTCAGCTAAACTGATTTCGAAGTTTAATCTTCATCAGAAGACTGGATACTGTAATGCTTATACGACCGCGGCGGATTTAGGAATCGTAGCTACTCCTAGACCTGAGGATCAGGTGCCGGATGACATTATCGTTTTAGATGGCACTGATGAGATTACGAGTGTTCCAAGCGAAACACCGGCAGATGTGATAGAGGATGTACAGATAACACCGTCTACCAAGCCTGCTAGGGATGATTTGAACACGCCTGAATCTGGTTCGGATTTGGTGGAGGGCTTTACATTAGGTGAGGCTATCGGAATAGCTGGACTTGATTTTGAGGTCACCGAGTTATCGATTACGAACCAGTTCGTAGCCAGCAGTTATTTTGTTTTGACGGCTGCCAGCGGATGTGATTACGTAGTACTTAACATAGTTGGTAAGAATAATGCTTCTACAGCAGTTAATCTTGATATGCCGGCCATGGGTGATAAGTATAAATTATATGTAAATGGTAAATTCTCTGCTGTAAATCAGAGCACGATTCTATTAAATGACTTATCTACCTATAAGGGTAGTATAGGGGCTGGGGAAAAGAAGAATTTTGTTTTAGTCTTCCAGTTTAAATCGGAACAGCTGGAGAATCTTGAGAAGGTGGATTTAAGAGTGGCTGGTGAATCTGGGGACAGATCAGTTGCTTTAGAATAATCATATTTGGGAGGGTGATCAATGGATACCAATATCTTGCTTGAATCTGGAACGAATGAACTTGAGGTGTTGGAGTTTAAGGTAGGAAATAATTTCTACGGAATTAATGTTGCGAAGATCAGAGAGATTCTTCTGTATCAAGCAGTTACTCCACTTCCTAATGCTCATCCTTATATTGAAGGTATATTTATGCCAAGAGATGTAATGATTTCAGTTATCAGCCTTAGAAAGTGCTTGAAGATCGAGCAGGAGCCTAAGGATAATGGTCTCTTTATCATTACTAACTTTAATAATTTAAATACTGCATTCCACGTAGATGAGGTTCTTGGAATTCACAGAGTTTCATGGGAGGATATCATTTCTCCAGATGCTACTATCAGCTCAAACGACACTGGTGTTTCTACAGGTGTTATAAAGCTTGATAATAAGCTCGTAGTTATTTTGGATTTCGAGAAGATTGTCACTGATATTAACCCTGAGACAGGTCTTAAGGTTTCCGAGATGGATTCCTATGAGACCAAGGATCGTTCTAAGTCACCTATCCTTATCGCTGAGGATTCACCACTCCTTTCTAAGCTTATTTGTGAATGCTTACGCAAGGCTGGTTATACAAATCTTATTGTAAATCCTAACGGTCAGGAAGCATGGGATAAGCTGGTTGACTTTGCTAAGAAGGGCTCTGTGCTTGACGATGTTCATACAGTTATAACAGATATAGAGATGCCTTTGATGGATGGTCACAGACTGACCAAGCTTATCAAGGATGATAATATCATGAGAAAGATTCCTGTAGTTATCTTCTCATCTTTGATAAATGATGAAGTAAAGCGTAAGGGTGAGTCACTCGGTGCTGATGCACAGTTGACCAAGCCTGAGATTGGTAAGCTGGTTCAGGTAGTAGACGAGCTGGTTGCCAAGTATGAGGCTTCTAGAAGGCAATAGATGATTTGAAGATTTAGTACTTCATTGGAGGTGTATTTTCTACACCTCCATTTTTGAAATATATGGTCGTTGGAGGTTTTTCCTTTGTCACAGAATGAAGAGTATTTAGACAATTTACTTTCGTCTATCACTCAAGCCAAAACAACAGACAATAATAATATAGCAAAAGCAAGCACCACTCCTGTTAATACACCAGAGACAAAGCTGGGACCTGAGGATGATTTTTTTGAAGCCTTTGGTATAAATCCGTTTGCAAAAGAAAAGTCTTCTTCCAGAAAAAATCTTAGGAGGATTTTTAAGGAAAAGGATTTTCTTAGTGACTTTGAAAATGAGCTGGAGTCTGGAAATGCAGATGATTTCATCAGTAACTTTGAGCAGGAAATAGCTTTAGAGGAAGAAGAGTTTAATCGTACTGGTATTTCCGATTCAGAGGCTTATGTTAAGGATTTATTCAATGATGAAGAGGATTTCCTAGATATATCACAGGCTAAGGAGGCTATAGATGAGGAGGTCAGCTTAGATTCACTGTTTAGTGAAGAAGATTCTGAAGAGCTTATTTTGCCTGCGGAGTCTGATGAAATGCCTAAGCTTGATTTGGATATCCTGTCAGATTCTGATGATTTGGATAGTCTTATCACAGATGGTTTGGACGAGGATTCATCAGATTTGGTGGTTTCAGAAGATGAGCCGGCTGATGTGACTGAGTCAGAAGCGGATGATGAGGATGTTAACGATCTTTCCATTGCGCCTGATGCTATGGAGGAGTTTGGCGTAGATGAGCTGGATGATTTAGGGGATTCCGAGGGATTAAAGGATTTACTTCCTACTGAGGAGCTGGGTGATTTTGATATTACAAATATCCTTGATGGAGATACCGAGGTAGAGCAGATAGAAGGCATAGAGGAAGCTTTGGTAAACAAGCTCGACGAGGTATTCGACGGGGGCGATGCCAAGAAGGATAAGAAGCCTAATGCTATTCTTACCTTTATCTCTAATTTCCTGTTTGGAAAGCCAGATGAGGATGACGCTGAGGAAGAGCGTTATTTCGAGGAACAGAAGGTAGTAAAGGCTAAGAAGAAGGAAGAAAAGGCTGCAGCTAAAGCTGAGGCCGACGAGGCGAAGAAGAAGGCTGGCGAGGCGAAGGCTGCTGCTGCGAAGGAAGCTGCTGCCGCCAAGGAGGCAAAGGCGAAGGCAAAGCCTGCGAAGCCGCCTAAGCCAAAGAAGGAAAAGAAGGTGGATAATTCACCTAAGATTCCTATAAAGATTATCATTGTCTTTATGGCATTAGCGGGATCATTTTTGGCTATAACTATCATAGGTACTAAGCTTCTTGGCACTAAATATCAGATAAGAGTCGCACAGGAAATATACAGAACTGGTGACTATGAAGCAGCATATCTTGCTTGTAATGGCTTGGATTTGTCCGATGAAAATGATATCAGATTCAGAAACGGCTGTCGTGTTCTGGCAGATTTAGCGAGTGCATCTACAGAAGCGGATCTATTCTATTCAAGAGAGGACTATGATATGGCACTTGATTCACTTATCGTGGCTACTGGCAGATATGTGAAGAATAAAAAGCAGGCGCAGGAGTACGACGTCACCTCACAGTATGATATGCTCGGTCGAAATATCGAAAGCAAGCTTATGAACTGGTATGGAGTGACTGAGGAAGAGGCTGTGGCTATCTGCGGAAAGCCAAACAGAAGACGATATACTATTGAACTTAAAAAAATACTTGTAGATAAAGGATACATAAAGCTTGATTACTATAATTGATTATGATGCTGGAAATATCAGAAGTGTTGCTAAAGCATTTGAAGCTATAGGTGAGGATGTTTTAGTAACCTCCGATCCGGCTAAGATTGAGTCGGCTTCCAAGGTAGTTTTACCGGGCGTGGGAGCATTTGGCGATGCGATGAAGCATTTGGAGGAACTGAATCTTTGTGAAGCTATTCTAAGAGTTTGCGACAAAGGTGTACCATTTCTAGGAATATGTCTTGGACTTCAGCTTTTATTCGAGGACAGTGAGGAGTCTAAGGGAGTAAAGGGTCTTGGAATTTTGCCAGGACACATTCTTAAGATAAAGGATGTACCGGGGCTAAAAATCCCTCAGATTGGCTGGAATTCTCTTAATTATCCGAATGAAGGAGAGCTGTTTAGGGGAGTGCCAGAGGAAAGCTATGTTTACTTTGTGCACAGCTTCTATGCTAGCTGCATGGAACCTTCGCATGTAAAAGCTACCTGTGTGTATGGCGAGACTTTGGTTCATGCCAGCGTCCAAAAGGATAATGTATTTGCTTGTCAGTTCCATCCAGAGAAGAGCTCGAGGGTTGGACGTAAGATACTTGAGAATTTTGTGAATATCTAGGAGGCTGTTATGTTTACAAAGCGTATAATACCATGCCTGGATGTCAAAGATGGCAGAGTAGTTAAGGGTATAAATTTTGTTAATTTAGTGGATGCGGGCGACCCGGTAGAGACAGCCGCAGCTTATGATGCAGCTGGTGCAGATGAGCTCGTGTTTTTGGATATAACTGCCAGCTCAGATGGAAGAAAAACTGTAGCCGAGATGGTTGCTAAGGTGGCCGAGCGAGTTTTCATTCCTTTTACTGTGGGAGGCGGCATTAGAACCTGTGATGATTTTAAGGCTCTTCTTCGAGAGGGTGCGGATAAGATCTCTGTGAATTCTGCTGCTATTGATAATCCTCGACTTATAGCCGATGCTGCAGAGAAGTTTGGCAGCCAGTGTGTGGTTTTGGCTATAGATGCGAAAAGACGTCCAGACGGAGGCTTTAATATCTATAAGCATGGCGGAAGAATAGACTGCGGAATAGATGCTGTAGAGTGGGCTATTCAGGCTGAGAAGCTTGGCTGTGGTGAGATTCTTCTTACCTCCATGGACTGTGATGGAACGAAGGCGGGTTATGATTTGGATTTGACTAAGGCTATAGCATCAGCTGTAAATATTCCAGTTATCGCATCCGGAGGAGCAGGTAAGCTCGAGCACTTTTACGATGCATTTGATGTGGGTGCTGAGGCGGCACTGGCAGCTTCGCTTTTCCATTATAATGAGCTTAGTATTTCAGAGGTAAAGGAATACTTAAAGGGGCGTGGCGTTTCAGTTAGAATTTAGCCTGTTTGGGAGGGTTTTATGAGCGCAGAATACGAAAGAATATTAAAGGCGTACGAATCTATAAAGGATAGAATTCCATTTACGCCTAAGGTAGGACTGGTGCTTGGTTCGGGTCTTGGAGATTTTGCTGACAGCGAGTGGTTTAAAGTAGAATCATATATAGATTATAAGGATATAGAAGGCTTTCCAGTGTCTACTGCGCCTGGTCATAAGGGAAGATTTGTGTTCGGATATGTGGAGGGAGTACCTGTAGTTTGCATGCAGGGACGTGTTCACT
This sequence comes from Lachnospiraceae bacterium, assembly GCA_045599565.1. Classification (GTDB taxonomy): domain Bacteria; phylum Bacillota; class Clostridia; order Lachnospirales; family Lachnospiraceae; genus Pseudobutyrivibrio. The sequence goes on along the minus strand of JAZRWF010000087.1, from coordinate 1,660 downwards.
ACTATGAAGGCTATTCCATGAAGGATGTCGTTATGCCTCATCGCATAATGAAGCTCATGGGTATAGAGATTCTATTCTTGACAAATGCTTCAGGCGGAATTAAGAGATGTATAAAGCAGGGTACACTTATGCTTCTTACAGATCAGATTACCTGCTTCGTGGATTCTCCGCTTATCGGAGAGAATGTATCTGAGCTTGGCGTAAGATTCCCAGATATGTCATGTGTATATGACAAGGAGCTTAGAAAGAAGGTAGAGCTTACAGCTTTAGAGCAGGGGATAGACCTTGAGCAGGGTGTGTATGTTCAGCTGAAGGGACCTAATTACGAGACACCTGCTGAGATAGCCATGATCCGTGCTATGGGCGGCGACTGTGTGGGAATGTCTACTGGAGTAGAGGCGCAGGCTGCCAGACATATGGGAATAAGGGTGGTAGGAATTACCTGTATCACAAATCTTGCAAGTGGTATTTCACCTAACCTTTTATCGGAGGAAGAGGTTATAGAGACTGGTAAGAGAGTAGGAAAAGAGTTCGCCAGATTAGTGGCGAATGCTATAAAGAGGTTTTAAAAAGCCCCTCTCAGTCACCTTCGGTGACAGCTCCCCCGCAAGCAGGGGAGCCTATGCTAAAACTGTTTAATCGTATCATTGGAGTCATCGGTAGATTTATCGATGGCTCTTATTATTACCTCGTAGGAATAGTCAGAGTTTACGACTACGGTGGCTGACTCGCCGACCTTTTTTCCTCTGATGGCTGCACCTAGAGGCGATTCGATAGAAACAAGGTTCTTAAGAGAATTACTTCTTATGCTGGTGACAAGTCTATAAGTTTCCTCGACATCATCCTCCGGGATGTAGATGGTGACGGTGTTATTTATGCCGACCTCGTCATCATTGGAAGAGTCATCTATCACGTCTGCGAATTTAAGCATCTTTTCCAGATATCTTATGCGCGACTCATTCATATTTTTCTCGCGCTTAGCTGCGTAGTATTCGAAGTTTTCACTGAGGTCGCCCTGTGCTCTGGCTTCCTTTACTGCTTCTATGAGTTCTTTTCTTTTTACGAGCTTTCGCTCATCTATTTCAGCCTGAATCTTGGCTACGTCATTATCTGTAAGTCTCTCGCCCATGGTATACTCCTTTTGTGTATCTTTGGGTGTATATTATCAAACTTTCTGTTTTCTTGCAAATTATGCAGGCGAAAGGCAACGGAATGGCGAAAACCAAGTGCACAGGTTGCCTTTTCGAAACAGACAGGCAAGTAAAAGGCAACGGAAAGGCGAAACCTAAATGCACAGGTTGCTTTTACGAGGACAAAATGCAGGCAAAAGGCAACGGAATAGCGAGAAACAAATGTCTAGGTTGCCTTTACAAAGCCAATATGCAGACGAAAGGCAACGGAATAGTGAAGAACAAATGTCTAGGTTGCCTTTATGAGGCCGATATTCAGGAAAAAGGCAACGGAATAGCGATGAACTAATGCTTGGGTTGCCTTTACAAAGCCAATATGCAAGCGAGAGGCAACGGAATAGTGATGAACTAATGCCTAGGTTGCCTTTACAAAGCCAATATGCAGGCGAAAGGCAACGGAATAGTGAAGAACAAATGTCTAGGTTGCCTTTATGAGGCCGATATTCAGGAAAAAGGCAACGGAATAGCGA
>JAZRWF010000086.1:0-9596 GCA_045599565.1 Lachnospiraceae bacterium | reverse complement strand
TTTTTAATTCCATTAATTATGACTACTGTAACTTATACAATTATATTAGATATTGTTAATATTGCATGTATAACAACTATGAGTAGTATATCATTTACACTGGTTCACTTGGTTCTATTATTTGTGTATGGTTTAGTTTCTATCCCAATGTATTTAATGGGTAAAAGATAAATTTAAGGAGGAAAATTTATAATGGCAGAAAATGTTTGTCCACAATGTGGTGCTCCGATTGATCCAGGAGCAACAGAATGTAGGTTTTGTGGGGAAAAGCTGGCAGTTCGACAGGCGGCGCAGCAGTTTCAACCGCAAGCTCAGGGTATGTATGTTCAGCAACCACAGCCACAGGTAGTAATTCAGCAGGCAGCACCACAACAGGTTTATATGACCGCAATTAATCCAGCGTGGCCAATTAAGAGTAAAATTGTTGCTGGCATACTTGGCATTCTTTTAGGTGGAATCGGTGTTCACAAATTCTATCTGGGAAAAATTGGTATGGGCATTTTATATCTCGTATTTTGTTGGACGGGAATACCAGCAATAATAGGTTTTATAGAAGGTATTATTTACCTCTGTTCAAACGACGAAAATTTCCAACTTAAAAATCATGTAAGAATTGGATAATTAGAGACTTTTTTAGAAAGTTATGGCTTGGTTCAAAACAAACCAAGCCATTTTTTTAGGCGTGATGTTGTTAGCTGGAAATACCATAAAATAGACATTGCAGTATTCAAGTATTGCTATGGTGTAGTTTTATTGAAATTGTTATTCTTAGGTAAGCTGCTCATCAGAAGCGTGTGTATGTTTCTTTTTGATTTGCCTATTTGTTGTTCTCCTTGTTAGCGAATCAAAAGCCGATGCAGAGTGAGTGAAGATGGAAGGCAAATTCATTTTTAGAGCGTCAAGGAAAGTCAGGGTATCTGTTAGCTCTATAAAATGAGTTGCCATTGCCTCGTAATCACTCTGTAGCGGTGGGGATTATCGCATGCTTTAGCGTGCGATGGCCTCGCCGAGAGGGGGCAGAATTCCAAAAGGGCGCCTAAGCCCGTTTGGCGGGATGCAAGGGCAGAGCCCTTAACCTTCTAGAATAAGCCCACGGCGTGGCTTAGATGATAGGTATCTATGGACGCCGATGGATAGATGGGGAAGGTGTGCTCCAGGGTGCAGGGAGTGAAACGCCCTGACGGGTTCCAAGGGCTGACCCTGGCAAGCTTCCTCAGAGGACGTGAGCCCGAATGAGGTCACCCTTTAGGGGATTATCCAAGGCTTTATGCCTTGGATGGCTTCTCAGGATGCTAGGCTGTAGGCAGGCCACCTGGCGACGCAGGAGCCAGAGAGATGCCCAGTAGAGAAGTATAAAGCTCAGTCGAAGCAGCCCAGTACGCCAAACTTGGCGAGCTACACTGTAACGCAAAAAAGATATCTAATAGATATCAGTAGAGCGTTTCAGGTGATATCTAACCGATATCTTTGTGAAAATGGATATCTATCTGATATCAGGTGATGGCAGATGTGCCAACGTGATTCGGAAAAACACTTGCAAAAACTGTTTATTCCTAGTATCATACCGGTGAGAGCAGAGATGTTCTCCTCAGCTTAAGATGTTCTGTGACGGTTCTGACAGGACGGTAAAATAAAAATTGACCGAGTGATGATGTCGAGTGACGGTTCCGACTCGACGGTAAAATAAAAAATGACCGAGCTGAAGAAAATTCGAGGTTGGCATATTGTCAACCTCTTTTATATATTTATGAAGAAAATATGCTGCCAGATTTCGATCTTCAGGTATTAAAATTAACACCTGATTTTTATAATGCTTATCCTAATCCGCCGTATGTTGAAATGGAGACAAAGACGGATAGAAGATACAGCATCATAGTGAAAGCGTTGCTTGAACATCAATGGCTGTGGTACAATTATGATCGATAAATGTCTGTGGAAAGGATTTGCTATGAAGTTTAATGATGAATTTCGTATAAATCTAATAGAGTGTATTCGTAGGGAACTGGGAAATAATCTTAAGAGCATTGTATTATATGGTTCTATGGCAAGGGGAACAGCTACCGCTGAATCAGATATAGATATAGCGCTTTTTGTGGATGAGATGAACGAAGATGCCTACGAAAATGCAATCGTGCAAGTCTCAATTCTTGAGCTTCAATACGATAGTGTTGTATCATTGCAGATGATATCCATGGATGATTTTGATAAGTGGGGAAATGTACTTCCGTATTATGGAAATATTAAAAGAGAGGGTATAGAGTTATGGAAGGCAGCGTAAAAGAACTTTTAAGGTATCGATATGAAAAAATGGGGTATTCCCTGTTGAGGCTTCAACAATTATAAAGCTAGCGGCTTCTAAAAGAGAAAGAGCTGACTATTATGATTTTTATATAGCGTCTAAAGATGAAGCGGCAGAGCAGATTCAAAGAGCAATAACCTGTAGAAAGGGCAACTTTGGCTCGATATTTTAGCGTTGCTTACCTTTCTCGAAAAGAGAAACAAGCGCAAATAAAATGCCTCTCCTGTCTGTAAACGGGAGAGGCGTGTGTTACTTTAACTTTTGCAATCTGTGATTTTAACAGCACACTGTGGACAAATGGCTTCGCAGCCTGCGCAGTCTTTTTGACAAAGACCACTGCCAACACATTTGTGTTCTGAATTTGCAAGTGTTAGATTTCTACTGTAAGGTGCATAACAGAGCTGGCTGGAATGGTGAATTCTACAGCACCATCCCTGATAGATACATCATTATAAGCCTTGATGGTTACGTTTTCTGGTGCGTCAAATGTATTGTGAGCCGTTATATCACCACCTACTATTTCAGCGCTTACTGACTTTGCGGTTGTGTCAGCCAAAAGAGCAGATATGCTGTAGCTTGACTCGGCAGAAAGGTTTGTGATGGTGATATGAAGTTTATTATCCTTTCCGATGGAAACGGACTCCGTGAGGTTAGGAACCATATTCTCATCCTCGAGGCCTATCTTTTCGGTCTCTACGTAGCTCTCTACGAGATCCGAATTCTGATGGTGCTTGTACATGTTAAACACATGATAGGTAGGCGTTTTAATCATTCTTTCGCCATCAGTGAGAATGACTGACTGAAGAACATTCACGAGCTGGGCAATGTTCGCCATCTTGACTCTGTCGCAGTGCTTGTTAAAGATGTTAAGATTTATACCTGCGATGAGCGCATCACGCACAGTGTTTTGCTGATATAAGAATCCAGGATTTGTGCCTGGTTCTACATCGTACCAGCTTCCCCACTCGTCGACGATGAGACCTATTTTATGATCTTTGTCGTACTTGTCCATTATGGCTGTGTGGCGGCATATAAGTTCCTCCATGAAGAGTGTTTTTCTGAGTGTTAAGTAGTATTCTTTAGCGTCAAATTCTGTCGCAGATCCCTTCTTTTCCCAGTTATTAGGAACAGTGTAGTAGTGGAGGGATAAGCCGTTCATGTAGCCGTTAGCTGGACCGCATTTTCTAAAACAGGTTTCAAGCATTTTGTCAGTCCATTCATAATCATCAGCGTTTGGACCACAGGCAACCTTGAAGATTGGCTTATCAGGAGTATAGTTTCTAACGTAGGTCTGGTATCTTCTGTATTCGTTTCCATAGTACTCAGGAAGCATGTTTCCACCACAACCCCAGTTTTCGTTGCCGACGCCAAAGTAGTCTACAGTCCAAGGCTTTTCATGACCATTGGCTTTTCTTAAGTCAGCCATAGGTGACACGCCCTCGAAGGTCATGTATTCGACCCATTCACTCATTTCCTGAACACTGCCACTTCCCATGTTTCCATTTACGTAGGTTTTACACTCGAGCTGCTGACAAAGCTCCATAAATTCATGCGTACCAAAACTGTTGTCTTCGACTACACCGCCCCAGTGGGTGTTTATCATCTTTTTTCTCTTGGCTTTGTCACCTATGCCGTCTTTCCAGTGGTACTCATCTGCGAAGCAGCCACCTGGCCAACGAAGTACAGGAATACGCATTTCTTTTAGAGCGTCGACCACGTCTTTTCGAATGCCGTTTACATTTGGGATATCTGAGTTTTCACCTACGAATAGGCCTTCGTATATGCATCTTCCCAGGTGCTCTGAAAAATGGCCCTGGATTTCTGGATTGATATGTCCAAGCTTACGATTTGGATTAATGTATAATTTAGTCATTTTATTATTCTCCATGTTATAAAATGTTTAGCCCTTTACGCCACCTAGTGTGATACCTTTTACAAAATACTTTTGTACGAATGGATATATTACTAGAATAGGCAAAATACCTACCGCAGCCATAGCCATTCTGACGGATGCCAAAGGAATGGCTGACAGGCCAGCATTTGCGTTTTGGATGTTTGAGCTGGACTGTGACAGGAACTGTATATTCTGCATCATTCTGTTTAAAAGATTCTGTACAGAGTAAAGCTCTGTTCTTTTGGTAATGTATATATATCCGTTCATCCAGTCGTTCCAGTATGCGATACCTGCGAACAGCGCGATGGTGGCCATGATAGGCTTAGAAAGCGGAATAACGATGTTGAAAAATGTCTTAAATTCTCCGGCGCCATCGATATAAGCCGCATCCAGTATTTCGCCTGGGATACTGGATACAAAGTACGATTTCATGAGCATGATGTTAAATGCGTTCATGAGCAGGCCAGGGAATAAAAGCGCAGCAAAGGTGTTCTTTATATTAAAAATATTCGTATAAACCATGTAGGTAGGAACGAGTCCACCGTTGAAAAGCATTGAAAATACTATCAAAAATGTGATTAAGCCTCTAGCAGGTAAATCATTTTTTGATATAGCATAGGCAAGCATGGTGGTTATGGAAAGCGACAGAGCGGTTCCCACTGCGGTAAGTAATAGTGATATACCATAAGCATTTACTACTGAATTACCTGTGTTGAAGATATATTCGTACGCGTAAGTGGACCATTTGCTAGGAAAGAACTTGTATCCTTCTGCGATGAGCACATCATTGTCTGTTAGTGAGCTGGTAAGCATCAGAACCAGAGGGAGGATGGCAAATACAGAAAGGATAATCAGAACTATATGAGCAAATATCTGAAACTTTTTTTCGTCTTTCATTATGCTTCCTCCTTTCTAGAATAATGCACTGTCTTTATCAAAACGACGTACTATAAGATTTGCACTGATTATTAATATGAATCCTACCAGTGACTGGTAAAGTCCTGCGGCAGCAGACATTGACATGTCACCAAGCTCCAAAAGTCCTCTGTATACGTAGGTGTCGATAGTATTTGTAACTGAGAACAGGGCGCCCTGGTTTTGAGGAACCTGATAGAACAGGCCGAAGTCAGAGTAGAAGATACGTCCTATAGCAAGGAGTGTCATCATGATAACTGTTGGCTTTAAGAGAGGAATGGTAATCTTTCTAATTTGCATCCATTTTCCTGCACCGTCTATGGCGGCTGATTCATATATACCTCTGTCAATTCCTAAGATCGTAGAGATATAGATGATGGAATTATATCCGATTACCTTCCATGCATTTACGAAGGTCAGCAGGAACGGCCAGAATTTCTTCTCCATATACCAGCGTATAGGTTCTATTCCAAACAGTGGTAGCACTGTGTTATTTACGAATCCATTGTCCATAGATAAAAAGCCGTATACCAGATAGCTTACGATTACCATGGAAATCATGTATGGTAAAAGAATTAGACATTGATAGATTTTTTTCATTTTGGATGTCATTTCGGCTAAGAGAATAGCAACGAAAACAGCCAGTACAGTGTTTACTATGATGAAGACGAGATTGTAGCAGATAGTGTTTCTGGTGATTACAAAAGCATCTCTGGTCGCAAACAGATATTTAAAGTTCTTGAAAGCGACAAAGTCTGAGCCAAAGATGCCCTTCTTTGCGTTGTACTTTTTAAATGCCAATACAAGGCCAGGGAGAGGCATGTAGTTGTTAATAAAAAGATATATAAGGCCAGGCAGTGCCATGATATAGATAGGAACGTACCTAAGCAGTCTTTTCTTTAATGTTTTTTTATTATTTGAACTCATTGTTTCACCTGTGATTTTAGTCTGAGAGCCGGCTCATATATAAATAAGCCGGCTCTCGACAAATAATTATGAAAAAGAAAGGTAACAATAAACTAATTCTTACTTAGCCCATGCATCAAGAGCAGCCTGCTTGGCATCCATGTACTTCTGAAGGCCAGCTGCATATAAAGCATCGTTTAACTGCTTAAGACCAGTAGCTGGATCTACGAATCCGTATACCACCTGAGGACCGAACTCTTCATATGCGTTCTTAAGAGCAGTGAACTCTGCAGAGTAATCTGTGTTATCCCATGTAAAGCCAAGAGCCTTAGACTTAACAGCACAGTTATCATTAAAGTCTGCGGTCTGCTTACCTACATCGATTGGATCACCTTCCCATACGTGAGCAGCATACTGGTTAGGCATAAGCCATAATACGTTTGGATAGTACTGTGAGTTATCTGGATTTACGCCATCAGCCCAGTTAATAGAGGTATCAGCGTTCACCTTGTACTCAACACCTTCCTGACCCCAGCAAGCAAGGTTTGCAACTACTGGATCAGTATAAAGTGCGTTAAGAACCTGCATAGCTGCTACAGGATCCTTAGTAGCCTGATTCATACACCATGGGAAAGCAGATACTGCAGATGAACCCATGAATGCTTCTCCTACATCGAAGATTACCATGTCACGACCGCACTCACCATTAATCTGGTTCTGGTAAGCTGGCTTAGCCTGTGACATCATAGCCATGTATGCACCAGACTTAACACGAGCAGAAGCACCAGTCTTATCGCTCATAGCATCGCCAGAGATATAACCCTTCTGGTTCCAGCTGTATGCTCTGTCTGCCCACTCTTTGAAGAGTGCTGACTCATATACATTTTCAATCTTTAAGCTGTTAGCTGGATCGAGGAGCGCTCCGTAGTAGTCACCAGCTACGTTATCTACACAGCTACCCTGTGTAAGAAGGTTATCCTGAGTAGAGAATACAGTCTTGTCTGGGTAAGCAGCGTGGATAGCTGCAAACATATCATCTACATCTGCCCATGAAGCCTTATAGTAGCCAAGGCTGTCGGTGCTAAACTTTGATAAATCGTACTTAGCACCCTCGAGATATTCCTTACCGATAAGAACGGTAGCAGTCTGGATAGCGTAATCCTTAATAGGTGGAACACCGAGAAGCTTTCCGCCTACACGGCATGCATCTAAATAGTCAGATCTGATGAGAGCCTTAAGCTCCTTGCCGTATGTATCAAGAAGACCATTTTCCTCGAGGTCTGCTGTGTATCCGTTGTTAACACAGGTCATGTATCCAGGTCCACATGTAGAGAAAAGGTCTACCTGCTCACCAGATGAAAGCATAAGCTTAAGGTCATCACTGTATGCAGCAGAATCAATGATGAGAAGCTCTACATCGAGACCAAGAGTCTCACGAGTGTGCTTGCTGATTTCTTCATTAACTCTTGCGAGTCCTGCTGGAGCTCCAGTCCAGTCGAAGAAAGAAACTACTACCTTCTGGTAGTTACCAGACTTTTGAGCTTCGGCCTTTCTTTCAGCGATTACAGTAGCTGGATCGCCAGAAGCAGAGGTGGTTTTAGCAGTATCCTTTGAACTGCCACAGCCAGCGAGTGCGGTCATTATCATGGTAGCGCCGAGCGCTAGAGATAATGCTTTTTTCTTGAATTTCATTTTATTATCCTCCTACAAGTGTTACACCACTCCTCACACAGGTGTAACGATTTACTTTATGCAATGATTATATTTATATAGCTAAATATAGTCAATACTGTAATAATTATACATAAATCTAGACTAAAATTGGTAATATTTCATAGTTAACGTTTAAATTGTAGAAAAACGATACACTTAACGACAAATAAAATGCCCACTTATGGGAAAATGTCCAATAAGTGGGCGTAAGTAAAAAAATCCTGTTTACAGATGTTTGACAGATGCACGCTCGAGGAGCTCACCAGTGACACGAATGTCTTTATTAAATGTAGTGTCATCCATGTTTTTTTTCTCACATTTTTCGATAATCCATGAAACTGCCTCGTATCCCATATCCTCTAAAGAAAGGGCTATGGTAGTCAGTGTAGGTGATAAGAGCTGTGACACCTCATGATTATCATAGCCGATTATAGAGAGGTCTTCGCCTGGCTTCATACCTTTCTCGAGCATATAGGCGTATACGCCTGATGCTATAAGATCCGACATGCATAATACAGCGGTTATATCAGTGTTTTCCAGCTGAATCATACCTTTGTAGCCACCCTCCTTATTCCAGGTCTGAGATACGACCAGCGATGGGTCAAAGAGTATTCCGTTTTCAAACATAGCACGTTGGATACCGCGAAGTCGGTTTACGGCGTGTGGGCTGGAAGATTCGCCAGATATTATACCTATTCTTGTGTGGCCCATGGAATGCAGGTATTTATAGGAGGTGTAACCACCGGCTTCGTCATCCAGCTTAAAGCATGGGATGTTTGGCTCATCAGAGTTAGCATATACAATGGCAAATGGTAAATCGGCCGGGCGATGTTCAAACCTTACATCGTGTTCATAGCCTGCTATATAAACGATTCCGTCTACATTAAGTGCTTCCATCTTGCTCATGACTGGCACGAGTGCTGATTGAAACAGCGCATTATCGTGCATCCATTTGTCACTCCAGCGCCCGAAAAGGCGTAAATTTTCTATGATTACATTATACCCCTTTTCCTCAGAACGCTGCATCAGCCCTTCGATAATAGGTGATGTAGAGAACTGAACCAGATCTTCTACGATGACACCTATGGTCTTCGTAGAGGATGCTCTGAGGTTTTTAGCCAGATAATTAGGCTTGTAGCCAGTCTTTTCGACTACAGATAGTATTTTGTCCGAGACTTCTTTACTGACTTTATTAGTCTTTTCATTTAAGACATTCGATACCGTAGATATGGATACGCCACAGAGTGCCGCGATATCTTTTATTGTGATGGAGCTCTCGGAGCTCTTTTTTGCCATCGTATAGTCCTCCTACTATATATAGTATCATGCATTTTACCTGCATTTTTACCGATATTCTAGCACATTATTATAAAATGTACATATATTAAATGATAAAACGTTTTACCTAAATTTCGTGAAATATTACTAAAATCCAGTAAAGTACACCTATAATGTGATTCGCTTAATCCTGTAGGAGATGTGTGATGGGCGTATTTGTAAAAAGAGCAATCTGTGGCATAAGAGTTGAAAGCATAGAAGAACCATTAATGCAGGAGATTAGATATTTGGATAAGCTGGTAGATGAACTTGCAAAAGGAAAGGCTATAGAAAAGATAATGAGGTAGCTATGTCTGAGAGAGAAGAAAAATTTGAAAGAATAATTCTGTTGACGCTACTTTAAGATGCTTGTAGTATTATATAAAAACAAAAGAAGGATGGTTAAATTATATGGCAGCATATGATACTTATACAGTAGATTCAATAGATGGAGCTGTAGGACAGTTTAAGGTTGAAAATGGACAGGTAATTGGAAATGCTTTTGAATTACTTCGTTATGATGATTTTCCTAATGAATCTAAGGAATTTATT
>JAZRWF010000085.1:0-10834 GCA_045599565.1 Lachnospiraceae bacterium | reverse complement strand
GTATATGTCTCTCTGTAGCCCTCAAATCATCACAGTGTAGATGAATAAGCTTGCCACAACCTGTACACTTAAGATGTGTGCAGCCGTTTTTCTCACACTCTGAGTGAATATCAACATATTCAAAGCAGGCTGAAGATGATGAATCTAGTATATATTTCTTTACGATGCCTTCCTCTACCATTTTATCGAGATGTCTGTAGATAGTCGTCATCCCAACAGCCACCCCTGCTTCAGCCAAATGGTTACTTATCTCATTTACCGTAATATGCTCTCCCTGCATACTCTGTAAAAAAGAAAGCACTTCTTCTCTTTGTTTTGTATTATATCTTCCTTTAGGCATAAGCACCCCTCAAATTGAAAACCGTTTTCAATTTTATCTCCAAGCTGCAAAAAAGTCAATATGAAAATCTATCCAAGCGGAAACGTATGAAATCTAAAAAATTACAACTGGCTAATCAAAAGTTTTAAAACTGTAATGGCATTTGATACTATTCTCGTTACAGTGGATTGCCATAAATATGTGTGAATGATACGATTAAGGCACCAAATGATATGAGGAGGTGCTTATGGATAAGCAGAAAACAGGGAAGCTGATTCGAGAGGCACGCATAGCAAAGAATTATACTCAAAGTGAGTTGGGCGATCTTTTGGGAGTGAGCAATAAAGCGGTATCACGATGGGAGAATGGAGAAAGCTTCCCTGATATAGGAGTTTTAGAAAATCTATCAAATGTTTTAGAGATCGGACTGCAGGATATTATTACAGGAGATGTTAAAGTATCTGAGGATGAAGCTATAACTGCTGTGGTGAGAGTTGCCAGAATACAGCGAAAAGAGCGTAAAAGAAGAATCATCAGGTACAGCATGATTTTTCTTTTGCTAATGTCTTATCTAGTAATAGGGTACTTTGCACTAGGGAAAAACGGGTTTTCGTTTGTCAAAGGCAAAATGGCGTTTTATGAGATGTTTTTTGGAATAACTTCTGTCGTAATGGTATTTGGATTTACCGAAGGAACTGACAAAATTGAGAAAAGAAGCATGGTTGACATGATAATCAAGGTAATAGCTGTTGTATCGCTATTATGGAGTGTTCTTTTACTATGGTATACTATGTTTATGGTTGTTCGGGGAATGGTTCCGTTTGGAACAAAATTATCATCAGTAGGTCCGTTTATTAATAGCCAATTAATAGTATTATTCTTTATAAACATTATATTGCTATGTTTTGCAATTTATATGTATGAAGCCAATAATGCAAAACTGCATTGGGGGAGTTATGTTTCGACTGCGGTTATTCATATTACCACTTTATATGGTGAGTCTCTACATAGACTTGATACCTTAGACACAGCTATTAGAAATCTTTCGTTAACCACGGGATTTGTGCTTGCCTTGTTAGTAGCTACAATAATAGGAGCATGGTTAGCGAAAAGAAGGAATAAGCGCTAATATATTTTAACAAGGAGGTGTTCTTGCTGAACACCTCTATATGAACAAAATAAAGTCCAGCAAGTCCAGAGCAGCACCATACTACTCTGGACTATTTATAACCTTATTATTTCAACTTTTTACTGTTCTAACAGCTCCTGTGCCATCTCATACCACTCGTCTGCTGTCATATCACTATTCCAAGCAAACATGTTGTAATACTTGCCATCTTTTTCAAATGAAACTCCAGCGTAGTTCTGAATCTCCACCTTCTCTGAGCCATAGGTTATCTCAAAATGCGAATCCTCTATATTCTTTTTGTCTTCCTCTGTGAACTCATAGCCCGCTGGCACGAACTTATAGGTAGCCTGGTTAAAATAAACCTTCACATCTCCCATCATCTTCGAATCAACAGCGTAGCTTTCATCCTCTGATTCATATACCTGATTAATGAACAAATTTATATCTGGCATAAAATCCTTAGTATATCTGGCCGTAAAATCAGTACCCTTTACCAGGACGTTTCCTGCTTCGTCTAAACCTTCCCTACCCATTGTATTTGCTGCATCAAATGTATATCCGTTAGAAAAAGTCTGTGGAATAGTTAGACTGCTTCCTAGCTCATCTGACTTTGATACAGCATCCTTATATGAGCTAATCTCATTACTTGGATTTGACCAGCTTCTATAAGAAGCTATTTTACCTGCAGCAAATGCTGTGGTACCAACCATCATACACGCAACTGCTACTAATGCGACTACTTTTTTTCTGTTAAAACTCATCATGTTTTTTTCCCGCCTTACTTTCAATCTATCCATTAGTTCAGATGAGGGCTGAAGATCATTTACTATACTCTTATAGGTTTCTTTAAATTTCATAATGAACTCCTTTCTTCTGGAAAACATTCTGCCAAAACAGCTCTTAGTCTTTGACGTGCTCGCGATAAACGCGTCTGAATCGTTGTCTCTTTTATTCTCAAAATATTACTAATTTGGCCAATTGAGTACTCTTCGTAATAAAACAAATAAACAACAATCCTATAGTGTTCTGGGAGAGACATCACCGCATCCATAACTACCTTTCGATTTACTATGTCCTGTTCACTCGAACCTGTATCGATGGTATTTTCTAGCTCTTCTTCATCTACATCTGCCTTTCGTTTTCTAAATGGATTTCGAAAATAGCTATGGCACATATTAGTAGTCACGCGTATTAACCAAGCCTTTAATTCCTCATCATTTTCGAATTCAATCTTCTGGGAATACAGCTTCATAAACACATCCTGCGCCACATCTTCTGCGTCCTCTCGATTTCCAAAGTAATGAAATGAAATTCTATATACCATTTTCAAATACTTTTCTACACAGGTATTATACTCTGCGATGCTCATATACCTTGTCCTCCGCGCCCCTCTATATATAAAACGCAGCTAAAGGAAAAATAATCACACATAATTTTAACAATTAAAAAAAGCTCAATGACACTAAAATCGGTGCCATTGAGCCTTAATAATATCATCTGCAAACAAAATCACGCCCTGCATAGTTCACTAACAAGCTTCCTATATCTATTCAGACACTTTCCACTTTCTCAAATCATTTTCGCCTACAGATATATATTCATGCGAAGCATATTCTGAATCATTTACAATTTTCTCAAGTCTTCTTTGAGCCATCTTCTCCATTTCCTGAGCTTTCTTCGCTGTTCTAAGTACGGTCTGGTCATCTGTGTCTATAAGCTTAGTCCAGTTCTTTTTTCTCTCTTCACCTTCAATAGCCGGTGTTTCTTCATCCTCTATCTCTTTTGAATCCGCTTCAGTAGTACCACCTAGACCATTTGCAGCTACGCTTAATGCTGCCGATGAAGCAGCTGTTGCTCTCATATCAGAATCCGCCTCAAGCGCTGCCTTTTTAGCGGCTTCGTCCTGCATTTCTTCCACGTGTTCTAAGTACTCTTTAAAAGCTTCTATGTCCTCATCGACACCCTCAAGCATTTTATCCCACTCATCATCCGACATATCACGCCAGTCCTTTTCTTCTTTAAGATCTTGCACTGTCTGCTTGTGCGATTCTTCTAAAGATTTTATCAAATCTGACATGCTAAATTTATTATCATCAGCATTTTTATTTCTGACCTGATTTGGCGTCTTATAATTAAAGCTCGTACTACTTGTACCTATTCCTGAAATCATATTTTTCCTTTCCATGAGTATAACCAGTACAAAATCCTTTTTTGACTGACGAAAGTCTTATTTTGCTTTCTATACTTCTTATCGACACGTGTGTATGACGAGTTAACCACTACACAGCACGCTTCTTTGACTAGCCAGCTTCTTTCTTACTAGCTTACTTCTCCCATACCCCATACTTCTTGTTTCAGAAGTAAAATATGCCTTTTCAAATCCTCTAAATCAAAAAAATACTTCTGCATCGTGCTTATTATACACAATGCAGAAGTATCTCATTAATAGATTTACTAGCAAATGGAGCATTTGCTGCAAGTATAGAAGTAATCCATAAATTTTCTGGATAAAAAATAGGTGGTTTGTAACACCAACGCCCTCGGTGTCAACACTTTTACTTGTTAAAGAATCCTTAATATAAGAATATGAGAATCAAACCATTTTTACATCCATGATAGGGGAACCCTATTGAAAGCTATCAATGCAGATGTTATAATATCCATACATAAATTGCGGAGGTTAAACTGAATGTCAGATTTATATGATGGTGTGTTTCGAACTGTGATAAATGACTGCACGCAGTTTATACTTCCTTTCATAAATGAGGTCTTTGGCGAACATTACAAAGGTGATGAAAAGATAGAGTTTCATCCCAATGAACACTTTATAGATCAGCTTGATGAGCCAGATATACGCCATATAACAGATTCGAATTTTACTGTGATAGGTGAGACTACAAAAAAATATCACCTTGAATGTGAAAGCAGCACATATAGTAGTAAAGTTCTTATCAGATTATTCGAGTATGATGCGCAGATAGCTTTGGATGAGAGCGAAACTGGCGAGGACAGAATAGAGGTTACCTTTCCCAACACGGCGGTTTTATATCTTAGAAATTCAAAGAACACACCAGACCAAATGCACGTTATTATCAACGTTCCTGGTGGAAGTGTAGAGTATTCCGTTCCAATAGCTAAAATGGCTACATACTCTATAGATGATATTTTTGAGAAAAAGCTTTATATGCTGATTCCATTTTATATCTTCACATTTGAATCTGATTTCGAGCTGTATGATACAAATGCAGAAATGCTTGAAAAGTTGGAACAGGAGTTTAAAGGTATTTTAGAACGCTTAGAAGAACTAGATGCTAATGGCGAAATAGATTCCTATGAAAAGAGAACCATTATTGAATTATCAGATAACGTTATAGATGAACTCACGAAGAAGTATGAAAATCTTCAGAAAGGAGTAGGTGAAATCATGGGTGGAGCATTAATTGAAACAGAAGCAAGAAAACTCAGAAATGAAGGTATTGAAATAGGACGTTATGAAGGACGTGCTGAGGGACGTGCTGAGGGAGCCATAGATATGTTAATAAAACTAGTTAAACAAGGGATTCTTTCTTTAGCAGATGGAGCTAAACAGGCTAATATGACCGAAAGCTTATTTGAAGAAAAACTTAAGGCATATAAAATGTAATATTAAATATCCGTGCAGGTTGTGAGTAAATTCGCAGCCTGTTTTTTTGTACAAGGCTTCGTCACAACAGAGACCAATAAACAAAAGACAGCCACTTTTCTTTTCCGAATTGTGACTGTCTTATTCATTCCGCAAGTCGGTTTATAAATAGCTCTGGAGGCTGCTAAAACATTTGCTCGTATTTTCTGAACATGTTTGGCATGCGGACATTATATATCACTTAAAGAAGGTATTTTCTAAATTAGTCAAATATTTCTGCGAGCACCGTGATAGTATTTTTTCCTGGACACTAGCTTACTTCTCCCATACCCCATACTTCTTGTTTCAGAAGTAAACCCATAAAGCAGCCTGGACATAGGTATTTTCTTGCCATACGCTTTCGCTTACATGCGGGCGGAATCTCAGCAGAGCTGAGATTCCTAGAACCCGGTGCATCTTCTGCGTTACCATCTTCTGCACTAAAAAAGCCCAACCTTACGGTTGAGCTTTTTAGTGCAGAAGATGGGACTTGAACCCACACGGTATTGCTACCACAGGCACCTGAAGCCTGCGCGTCTGCCGATTCCACCACTTCTGCGAACTTTGATAGTATATCAAATAAATAAATATATTGCAAGTAAAATCCCAGACAGAAACAAATCTGCCTGGGATAAATCGCTAACATGTGGGCGAATTAAACAGCTAAGAAGAACTTAATAAGGAAGATAGCTGAAATCACATAAGTGAGTACAGATACCTCTTTAGCCTTACCTGTAAGAAGCTTTATGCAGGTGTATGAAACCATACCAAGTCCAATAGCATGTCCGATAGAAGATGAAACTGGCATAGCGATAAGCATAAGTCCTACTGGAGCTGCCACTGAAACATCCTCGAAATCAATCTTCTTAAGAGAAGAAATCATAAGAATACCTACGTAGATAAGTGCTGCTGATGTAGCTGCTGCAGGAATGATAGCAGCTATAGGAGCAAGGAACATGCAAAGAAGGAATACGATACCGCAGGTAAGAGCTGTAAGACCTGTGCGTCCGCCAGCTGCCACACCTGATGCTGACTCTACGAAGGTAGTAACAGTAGAAGTACCTGTAGCTGAACCTACGATGGTACCTACTGAGTCAGCGATAAGTGCCTCCTTCATGTTAGGCATATTTCCTTCATCATCTACCATACCAGCCTTAGAAGCGGTACCCACCAAGGTTCCGATAGTATCGAACATATCAATGATGCAGAAGGTAATGATAAGAACGATCACTGTAAACCAGCCGATTTCTACGATACCAGCGAAGTTAAACTTGAATAAGGTGGTCGCAGCCATATCAGAAAATGCAGGAACAAATGAAGCTGTAGCAAGAGAAGCAAATGGATTATGTCCAAGGAAGATAAGGTCACCTAACCAGTAAATAACTGAAGCGATAAGCATTCCAAGAATAACAGCACCCTTTACGCCCTTGTGAGCAAGTGCGATGATAGCAAAAAGTCCAATAAACATGGTAACTACAGAAAGAACCATAACTGGGAAAGCGCTACCCATAGTGGACTTAGCATAGCCAGCAGTAAGTGCACCGAAGAAATCCTTAAGTACAAAGTACTGGTTAAAGTTCTCATCTGCGATGTAAACATTAGAACCAAGTCCGATGTTCATAAGCATAAGACCGATAGCAGGTGCAATACCGAGTCTAACTCCAAGAGGAATAGCCTCTACGATCTTCTCTCTGATATTTAAAATAGAAAGAATTAAGAAGATAACACCCTCAGTTAATACTACACAAAGAACTGTCTGGAAAGATTCTACGTAACCCATACCGGTCATAGCTACGAGATTTCCTACTACTACAGCAAAGAATGAGTTAAGACCCATACCTGGTGCCAAACAGAAAGGCTTATTAGCCAGGAAAGCCATGGTAAACATACCCACAGCAGATGCGATACAGGTAGCCATGAAAACACCATTCCAAAGCTGCTGTCCGCCAGCACCATAAGAAGTAAGAATGTTTGGATTCAGGGCTATGATGTATGCCATAGTCATGAATGTGGTAAGACCAGCTATAATTTCGGTCTTAACATTTGTGCCGTTTTCCGACAGCTTGAATAACTTTTCTAACACGTTTCCTCCATTCTGTTCACAAAAGAGTGAACTACCATCGTGAAATTTACTTCACCATTATAATCATTTTATCCATACATTTCTAGTCTAAAGACCCTTTTTTGCTTGAAGATTTATGCACAGCGATATATAATTATTTTGCTGCATTTGCAGCTAAAATTATATTTATCAAGAAGGATTTTTACATGAAAAAAGTAGAAGACTATATAAGAGCCATTCCTGATTTTCCAGAACCAGGCATCATCTTTAGGGATGTTACCACCATATTAAATGACGCAGAAGGCTTTAAGCTCGCTATCGATGAAATGATTAAGCTTCTAGACGGTGTAGAATGTGATGTAATAGCAGGTGCAGAGAGCCGCGGCTTTATCCTAGGCGCCCCTATTGCCTATGCCCTTGGAAAGCCATTTGCTCTTATCCGAAAAGCAGGAAAGCTCCCATGTGAGACCATCAGCCAGTCCTATGACCTCGAGTATGGCAGTGCCACCATCGAGATGCATAAGGATGCTATCACACCTGGTCAAAAGGTAGTCATCGTGGATGACCTAATAGCTACAGGCGGCACTATCGAGGCTGCTGCATCCTTAGTCGAAAAGCTTGGCGGAGAAGTTACTAAGATAATTTTCCTCATGGAGCTTGCAGGTCTTAACGGACGCGAGAAGCTGAAAAAATACACAGTAGAATCAGTCGTTACCTATCCAGGAAAATAATAACAAGAATACCAAAAGCCCCTCAAAACAGAGGGGCTTTTAACATCTAAAACTCTATCGGACTTACTATATTTATAAGCTTTGCCACCACGCTCCAGCCTGCGATAGCTGCTGTTGAGCTATAAATGTCTATCACAGCCTTCACGCCGTCTATCTCTGAGGTAATCCTATGGTCATCTCCCACAAAGCCAGGCACAGAATAGATATCCATCTTCGTCTTATCTGGCGCTGAACCTGCCAGTGAAGCCGCGATAGATACATTCACCTTTGTCGGGAGTATCTTTATAGCCTCTGCAGCAGTACCGTCGAATACATGTGTTTCATCGCCCTCAGCCATCAGCTCATCCTTATAAAGCGGTGTATTCCTGAGTGACTCTGGTCCCTTGTGAGTCTCAAAGCTCTCCTTTGCTTCCCCCATCAGTGAAATGGTGCGAAGTACATCGAACCCGCCCACGGCTCCTGATGCTATGTAAAGCTTTGAGCCTGCTGCAGCTGCCACTTCACTCACCTCTTTGTAAAACGCAGCATCGGACAGCGCACCTATAGACACGATTATCATATTTACGCCGCCACCTAATATCTTAACAGCATTTTCCTTAACAAATGCAACCGATGCTACTTCTACCAAATAATCAACATCCTGACTGAGCATCTCATCCAAAGAAACATACGCCATACAACCCACTTCTTCTGCCAAAGTACTTGCTTTTTCAAAGGTACGACCAATAATTCCCACCAGCTCGTATTCTGGTAAGAAGCCATCCTTAGCCGCATTTGCCACTATGCTTCCAAGCTTTCCAGCTCCTACTATTCCTAATCTCTTTTTCATAGCACATCCACCTAATATATGATATAATTTACCCACTAAATAACACCTAAAGGAGTATAGCATGTTTAACTTTGAGGTCGCAACCCCTGAAAGCATTGGTCTTTCCAGCAAATGCATAGAGAGCTTTCTTAATCGCCTTAAAAATCACGGAGTTCCTATGCACTCCGTACTTATGATGAGACATAATAAACTATTCTTCGAAGCATATTATGCTCCGTATAATAGGGATTCTCTTCACCGAATGTTCTCTATTTCTAAATCCTTTACAGCGATAGGCATCGGTCTTTTGATAGATGAAGGAAAGCTGAGTTTAGATGACCAGATCATTAAATATTTCCCTGATATGCTTCCAGAAGAGGTTCATCCGTGGCTTGAAAAGGTTACCATCCGAAATATGCTGATGATGCGTACCTGCTACCGCGGTGCCACCTATGTGATAAATCAGACTGAAAACTGGACTAAAAGCTTCTTTAATGCGAAGCCTGAGCTTCCGCCTGATACTGCATTTCACTACGATACCTCCAGTGCTCAGGTGCTCTGCTCCTTAGTAGAGCGACTCACTGGCATGCCACTGTGGGATTACATCAGAGAGAAGCTATCGTACCTTGATTTTTCAAAGGATAGCTATATGCTAAAGGAGCCTGCCGGTTTTTCTATCGGCGGCAGCGGACTTATGGCTACCCCTTTGGACCTCATGAAATTAGGTTATTTTCTTTCCAACAAAGGCAACGTAGCAGGAAAACAGCTTCTTTCTAAAGAATTCATAGAATTAGCTACCTCCAGACTTTCAGACACTACCTTCTGCATGAGCGTTCCAGAGGAAACTAATGGTTATGGAATGCAGATATGGAGCTATGAGAAGGAAGGCTACATGTGCTACGGAATGGGTGGCCAGTTCGTAATTGTCATCCCTAAGTACGATATCGTTCTGGTAACTACCGCAGACACTCAGAACCTTTTCGGCGGAAACGGCCAGATTCATGAGGCCTTTGTCGAGGAAATCGTAGACCACCTAACAGACGAAAGAAGTCTGGATACCCAGGCATTCGAGCACTTATCCGACACTGTAAAAGCTCTTAAGGTAGAGCCGCTCGCATCCTTTGGAATCACACCCTCTGCCACACTTCTTGAAGGCTTAAAGAATTCCACTTATCATATCGAAGCAAATGAATATGGCTTTGATAATTTTAAGTTCGACCTATCTGACGAAGTGGGTAAGGTTTCCTACACACTAGGCGGCAAATGCTTTTCTCATACCTTCGGCTTTGGCAAAACTGAAGAAAGCATTTTTCCTAAGTACGACATGCCTTGTGCCTCCAGCGCAAGATGGGGTACTCCAAATACCCTGTATATATGCGTGCACGTCTTAGGCGAATGGCTTGGCTCAGTTCACATGCAGTTTGTATTCACAGGTAATGATATCTGGATATCTATGAAAAAGGTCGAAGAAAGTATTTTCCTCGAGTATAACAATACTCTGCTCGGACATAAATAATAAATCCAATCCAAAAAGGGCGCCCGATATAAATCGGACGCCCTTTCTGTTTAGGGGAGAATAAAACTATTTCTGTAAAGCCTTGTAGTAACGGCTGTACTGATCCTGTCTAACCTTTAAGGTCTCATCGAGCTTAAGAGCCTTTAAGCCATCGATGTAAGCGTTGTACTCGCTCATATTCTTTGTACCAGTGATGAACTGAGTAGCATTCTCATTTACATAAGTCTCGATATCTACCATGTAGGTATTGATTACTTCTGACTCAGCATCTGTTGAGTAGATGAATGGCCATGGATCTACTACGAACTGTCTCTGCCAGTCGTTGCTCTTTGCATGCCAGTCAGCTACAAGTGCATCGGTAGAAACTACTGACTGCTGTGCTGGGAATACGAATGATGGGTTAATACCAAGCTGCTGTAACCAGTCATTATCGCTAGCCTTCTCTGTATATGCCTTGTTTCCGTTAGCATCTACAGTGTAGCTTTCACCCTCGATACCCCACTGATACATCTCCTGGCAAGGAGCTGACATAGCGTAGTCAAGGAATCTGCAAGCAAGAACTACATCACTTGCCTTCTTGTTAACTGCGAACATGTTACCAAGCTCAA
>JAZRWF010000084.1:0-21287 GCA_045599565.1 Lachnospiraceae bacterium | reverse complement strand
TATAGCGCCGTGCTCATAAGCGTAAACTATAGCTTTTGATATTTTTCTGTTTCCCCTGGCAAAAAGACCTTCAAGAACAGTAACATACGCCTCATGATACATATATCTAAGAGATTTCTTATTAAGCTGAGCCATCATAGTATCCTTAACTATTCCTGCTCTTCTTAAATACTCCTTAGGATATTCCATTTTGCACCACTGAAAAGGAGTAAATGGTTTAGGGACAAAAAAGCTCGTTGAAATAGTAACCTGACACTTGCCCATACCCTTTCTTTCTTCTTTAGGTACAGTATCGTAATAAGCCATTGCTATATCATTTGCAAGTTCTGGGATTGCTCTCATGTCTTCTTCAGTTTCAGTTGGAAGACCAAGCATAAAGTATAATTTAACCTTATTCCAGCCGCCCTTAAACGCCAGGGCTGCACCGCCAAGAATATCCTCCTCTGTAAGTCCCTTATTTATAACATTTCGCATCCTCTGACTTCCAGTCTCAGGCGCAAATGTAAGAGAACTCTTTCTAACGTCCTGAACCTTACTCATAACGTCCAGTGAAAAAGCATCTATACGAAGCGAAGGCAGAGATACATTTATGCCCTCTGAAAGACATTCATCGATAAGGAAATCCATCAAGGAATTCAAATCATGATAATCTGAAGAAGAAAGCGAGCTAAGCGAGATCTCCTCATGGCCTGAATTTGAAATAAGCTCCTTAGCCTGTTTCTTTAGTACATCTACTGATTTTTCTCTGTTAGGTCTATAAATCATACCTGCCTGACAAAAACGACAGCCTCTGATACAGCCACGCTGAATTTCTAAGACTACTCTGTCCTGAATAGGTCTGACAAAGCCTACCAGCTGCTTAGTAGGATATGGAGCGCTGTCCATATCTTCGACCACCTGTCTAACTATAGACTTTGGAAGATCATCATAGATTGGACCAAAGGATGCTATAGTTCCATCCTCCTTATAGGTCACCTCATAAAATGCAGGCACATACAGTCCAGGAATCTTCGCAGCCTTTCTTAAGAAATCACATTTGTTGTATGAACCAGAGGCCTTCTCTTTTTTATAAAGGTCAAAAAGCTCATCATATACGATTTCGCCCTCACCCATGTAAACTATATCGACAAATGGTGCGTAAGGCTCAGGGTTATAACAGCATGGTCCACCCACTATTACTATAGGGTCATCATTTTTTCTATTTTCACTTCTAAGCTCAAGCTGCGCCAAGTCTATAATCTGAAGTATATTCGTATAGCACATCTCGTACTGAAGAGTCATACCTATAAAGTCAAAATCCTTAATAGCATCCTGGCTTTCAAGTGCAAAAAGCGGAATATTTCTCTCCTTCATGATTTTGTGAAGGTCTGGCCATGGGCTGTACACTCGCTCGCAGTAGACATCCTCACGCTTGTTAAACATATCGTAAAGGATTTGTATTCCAAGATGCGACATTCCTATTTCATATACATCAGGAAAACACATAGCAAAGCGAATCAAATCCGCTTTGCTATCCTTAATCACTGCATTAAATTCATTTCCAACATAACGACCAGGCTTTTCAATGGTCATTAAAATATCATCTGATAAAGCTAGTTTATTATTCATTACTTATCTCTGTGCTAGTTCACTTGTTACATCATCCCAGGTAATTCCCTTTTCCACCATAAGAACTAACATATGGAAAAGAAAATCACTTATTTCATGGACAGTTTCCTTAGACTCAGGATTCTTAGCGGCTATCAAAATCTCAGCAGCCTCCTCACCAAGCTCCGAAAGAATCTTATCCAATCCCTTATCGAAGAGGTAGTTAGTATAGCTACCCTCCTTAGGATTCGCCTTCTTTCTGGCGATATGATCATATAAATCCTCAAATACCTTCAAAGGATTTCGCTCTACATATTCCTTCTTAACTATCTCATTAAAGAAGCATGTAGGAGCACCAGTATGACATGGAACGCCCACCTGCGATACCTTTGCAAGAATAGTATCATAATCACAATCCGCTGTAAGACTCTTTACATACTGGAAATGTCCCGAGGTGAGACCCTTTAGCCAAAGCTCTTTGCGACTTCTTGAATAATATGTCATGCGGCCTACCTTTATGGTATTAGTAAAGGCCTCCTCATTCATATATGCCATCATGAGCACCTGATTCGTCTGATAATCCTGTACGATAACAGGCACCATACCATCAGAATTCTTTTTAAGATCAGACCACTTAAGTTTTGGCTCAAAGTTGTCCATCTTTATACCTGCATCAGAGAGTGCAGCCTTTATACCCATGATGTCATTGCCTCTGTCGTCGATAAATTTTCCGGAAATACCGCGAATTTTATCAGACTTAAGCAGCGCAATAATATGATTTAAATCATACTCCTTAACATCCACGATGTAAGGAATGTCAGTAAGATTTTCAAGACCTCCTATCAGAGATTCATTCATAATCAAAAGCTCATGAACGTTATCCTTTAGGTAGCTTCTCGTCTTAAAAAGAAAATCTACATTCATAAGAGAAACAAGAATTTTCTCTGCGCCAAATCTGGCAGCAGCCTCCTTGACAAGCTCCTGAGTCTCAGGCTTAGAGCCGTTTAATATAACCTCAATACAGCCTGCATAGAAAAACTTCTTTACATCCTCCATACGCTTAATATTTCCACCAGCACAGGTCTTCACGCCGATGGTTCTATTAATATCACGTATGATCATAATGTTTTGAGTGTGCTCATCATCATCGTTAGATAAATCATAAAGAATAATTTTATCTACTCCAGAATCATCATAAAGGGAAGCCAGTTCAATAGCATCTACCTTTGCTTCTAACTCCTGTGGTGAATTTACAGCCATACCATCCTTGATATAGATGGTGGCAACCATGTTTTTATGTTCCATACTATAAAGCCCCCTTAGTAGAAAGAACACCTGCTACTCTTGGATCAAATGTAGTAGCTTCATCTAATGCTCTGCCAAATGCCTTAAATATAGCCTCTATCATGTGGTGAGCATTTCCCCCGTCCAATACCTTAATGTGCAGATTCATACCAGATGCATATGAGATAGCATAGAAAAACTCCTTAACCATCTCAGTGTCCATATAGCCCACTCGCTCCACTGGAAATTCTGCTTCAAAATTCAAATATGGTCTTCCGCTTAGATCTATAGCGCAAAGCACTAAGGTCTCATCCATAGGAAGAATGCAGCTTCCAAATCGCTTAATTCCATTCTTATTTCCAAGAGCCTTCTTTATAGCAGCACCAAATACTATGCCTGTATCCTCGATGGTGTGATGGCAATCTACTACCAAATCACCCTTAACCTCACAATTCAAATCCAAAAAGCCATGACGACTCATACCATCAAGCATGTGATCGAAAAATCCTATACCGGTATTAATATTAGTAGCACCTGAACCATCAATATTCAGCTCTATTGAAATATCAGTTTCCTTAGTAGACCTATTTAGCTTGGAAGTTCTAGCATTTTCCATATTATTTAAACCTCTTCAAAACGTACTCTGATACTGTTGGCATGTGCAGTAAGCTGTTCGCTTTCTGCAAAGCTTACGATATCTGGATAAATAGCCTCTAAGGCTTCCCTAGAGTATGAGATAATACTGCTCTTTTTAATAAAATCATCCACTGAAAGCGCTGAGAAGAATCTGGCTGTTCCGTTAGTAGGAAGAACATGGTTAGGACCAGCAAAATAATCTCCCAAAGGCTCTGATGAATAGCTTCCAAGGAAGATGGCACCAGCATTTTTAACCTTAGTCATATCCTCAAAAGGATTAGCTGTTACTATTTCAAGGTGCTCTGAAGCTATAGCATTTACACAGTCTATAGCATCCTCCTTATTACAAGCCACTAAGATATAACCAAAGCTCTCAAGTGACTTAGAGATGATCTCTTTTCTAGAAAGCTTAGCCACAAAGTAATCTACCTCCTTAGAGACTTCCTCTGCGAGCTTTTCAGATGTAGTTACGAGTATAGCACTTGCCATCTCATCATGCTCAGCCTGTGAAAGCAAATCGGCTGCTACATACTTTGCATTAGCTGTCTCATCTGCCAGAACCAAAATCTCTGAAGGTCCTGCGATAGAATCTATAGAAACATGTCCAAATACATATCTCTTAGCCAAAGCTACATATATGTTTCCAGGGCCTACTATCTTATCTACCTTAGGTATAGAAGCAGTTCCAAAAGCAAGTGCAGCTACTGCCTGAGCTCCGCCTACCTTAAAGATTTTATCTACACCAGCCTCAGATGCAGCCACCAAAGTAGTAGCACATACCTTTCCGTCCTTACCACATGGTGTAGTCATGTAAATGTGAGGAACGCCAGCCACCTTTGCTGGAACTACGTTCATAAGAACTGAGCTAGGATATACAGCCTTTCCACCAGGAACATATACGCCCACATTTTCAAGTGCTGTAACCTTCTGCCCTAAAATAATTCCATCCTTAGAATCAAACCAGCTGTTCTGGCGCTGCTTAGAGTGGAAATCTCTAATGTTTACCAGAGCCTTTCTAATAACATCTAAAAGCTTTGGATCGATTTCCTTATACGCTTCCTCTATTTCAGCCTGAGTAACCACTAAGCTGTTCGCATCCAGCTTTACTCCATCAAACTTTTCTGTAAAAGCGAACACTGCCTCATCGCCCTTAGCTCTCACTTCATCTACTATTGCCTTAACACGTTCCTCATACTCTCCATACTGGCTAGGTGAACGCTTAAGCAAGGTAGCTAAAATATCTGAAATAGATTCTTTATTTAGCTTCTGTATTCTCATGATTCCTTCAATGCCTCCTTAAGGTCAGTAATCAACTTTGAAATTCTTTCATGCTCCATTTTCATAGAAACCTGGTTTACCACCATTCTAGCAGAAAGTGGCACCACTTCCTCCAACACCTCGAGTCCATTTTCTCTGAGTGTAGAACCTGTCTCTACTATATCGACTATTACATCAGTAAGCCCAACGATAGGAGCCAGCTCTATGGAGCCATTTAACTTAATAATCTCCACAGTCTGATGCTTTTTATTATAAAAATAATCCTTCGCAATATTAGGATATTTACTAGCTACACGAATAAGCTCATGATGGTTCAAAAGCTCCTTCGCTTCATGAGGTCCACATACACACATACGGCACTTACCAAAACCAAGGTCGAGCACCTCGTATATGTTTCTTCCCTCCTCTAAAATAGTATCCTCTCCTACTACTCCGATATCAGCTGCACCATACTCTACATAGGTAGGAACATCTGGACCCTTTGCCAAAAAGAATCTAAGCTTAAGCTCCTCATTTGTAAAAATGAGCTTTCTTGTGTCAGGATCCTTCATCTCCTCGCAAGTAATACCTATTGATTCAAACAAAGCCAGTGTCTTTTTGGCTAATCTGCCCTTTCCGAGGGCAAAGGTTAAATATCCGTCCTGATTCATTTACTTTACCTCCGAAAAAATTTTTATATCTGCATCACCATAAACTGTCCTATAACCATTTTCATTATATGCGCTAAGTGGAAGAAGCATACAATTCTTACCCTCATCCCTAAGCTTAAACGCATATTCTAAAGCTACATTATAGCATTCTTCACTATAAACCGCTAAATACTTTTCATCGACATTTGATCTCTTTTTCTGCGAAAGCATAGCGCTTAAAAGTCTGTCTACATATATAGCAAATCCCATCGCAGGAGCATCACAGCCAAAATTAGAAAGAAGCTTATCATAACGTCCGCCCATAACTATAGGCTCACCGCTTCCATAGGTGTAACCGCTAAAAATCATGCCTGTATAATAGCTATAATTCTGAGGCAGTGATAACTCAAATGAAACGTACCTTTCTACACCATAAGGCTTAAGCGCATCATAAAGCTTTTTTAGATAATCAAGAACTGTGGAAATATTTTCAAAAGGCTTAGCAAGCTCTACCACCTTATCCCACTGCTCTGGACTATCGTATATCAGCGTAATAGCTTCGAAAAGCTCCATAAGCTTTCCATCTACACCATTCTGCTCAAGCACATCCATGGCGCCAAAGTAGTTCTTAGATGTTACTAATTCGCAAACTCTAGCTCTCACCTCATGCTTCAATGAGAGTACATCCATAAGCCCATTGAAAAAGCCTGCATGACCTACAGTGATAAGAAGCTTATCGAGCCCTGTAGCAAGAATAGCTTTAATAGCTAATGCAAGTATTTCAGCATCAGCCTCCACTGAAGAGTATCCCATAATCTCAGCGCCTATTTGAGTGCTCTCATTAAGTCTACCCTGATGACTATGATGATTCGTATAAACATTACCCTCATAGGTCAGTCTCATAGGACAGCCCTCTGCATTAAAATACATAGCATAAGCTCTAGCCACAGCTGGAGTCATATCAGGGCGAAGCACCAAGGTATTTCCCTCTTTGTCAAAGAACTTATAAATATCCTTAGAAGGTGTAGTACCCACCTCTTTAGAAAATGTATCAAAAAACTCAAATGAAGGTGTGGCAATAGACATATAGCCATATCTAGCTATTTCATTTCTTATAGCTGATGTCACACATTCCTTTGCCTGATATTCACCATTGTAAATATCTCTAACACCCTCTGGTGTATGTAAATTCAAATTTTGCATTTCTTTACCTCGATAAAGCGATAAACAGATAAATTACTAAAGTAATATATAATATTCCATATATTTTGTCAACCTAAAATGCTTACTCATAACTTGCTGAAGCCTTCGAATAGAGTTGCTATATGTACGCCCTCAGGGCGTACATAAGCAACTCATCATCCACGCTCCATCAAATCTTTTTGTAAAGGCTTTAAATATGGAACATATGGGCTCGTGGAGGCTTTAAAAAAGTAGTCCTCTGATAGCTCATCGTACATAAAGGACTTACGACCTCCAGCAAGCATTCTATCCCAAAATCTTTTAAGCTCTGAAAAACGCATATAATAAAAGCTATCTTCTTTTGAGAATTGAATCAAAAGAAATGCGACCCCCTTTTGCTTTTCGAACTCCTCCATGAACTTTATCTGGTGTTCATGTACATTAGCAAGCGGAAAAGTAGAAGCATGACACTCCTTTGCATCAAAGCATACAGGTATTCCTTGCACTACTCCTATGTAATCGACTGTAGATTTTTTATCAAAGTAAGCCAGCGTAATATGTCTGGTGTCTTTGTCTATATCTATAGGGGTTATAGGCGTAGGTATCTTTTGAATTAAAGCCAGATGATTTTCTTCGTATATATCATTACTTTGGTTAATAAGCTCCTCTAAGGTAGAACCTCTAAGTCCTCTGCTTTTAAATGTCGCCAAAGTCAAACCCTCCCAGTACATTTGAAAAAGTTTTAGGCGGTAAAGCCTTAAATTCTCTGCCATCCTTAAGCTTTAATCGATATGCATGCAGAAGCTGATTCTTTATGCCATAAGTAGATCTAAGCTTTTCATTTAGCTGTCTGTCTCCATATTTCGGATCTCCAAGAACAGGATAACCTTTATATGCTAAAAATGCTCTAATCTGATGAGACCTGCCTGTAAATAGCCTAACCTCCAAAAGCGTCTTATCCTTAAACACTTTTATAGGTTTAATGCCAGTCTTGCAATACACAAAGTCTTCTTTTTCTATATCAGATATTTCCACTATATTAGAAGCTTCATCTTTATGTAAATAGCCTTCGATAAGAAGCTCTTCCTCTAAGATTCCATCTACTACAGTTAGGTAATACTTTTCAGTGCTGTGATCGGCTATCGAATCAGAAAGTGCTCTGGCACTTTCGTAGGTCTTTGCAAAAAGAATAAGGCCTGTGGTGTACATATCCAGCCTGTTTACCACAGAAGGGTGATAAAGCTTATAGCTTTCTTCAGTAAGCTCACCGCTCTTTAGCATATGCTTTAACGCAAGCTCATTTATGCTGATATCAGATATGTTCGCCTTTTGAGACAGAATACCTTCAGGCTTATTAATTACCATGAAGCTTTTATCCTCATGGACTATATTTAAGTTATCCTTTATTCCCCTGATAGAAGCAAAGCTATCTTTTTGAGCGCCTGAAAATTTTTCAAAGGTTTCATCAGAAAAGAACAGCTTAACGATATCTCCCTCCTTAAGTATTTCATTACCTTCAGCCTTCTTATCGTTAAGCGTAATATTCTTCTTTCGAAGCATCTTGTAAATAAAAGAATTGGCAGCCTCAGGAAGAAATTTCTTTAACATTTTATCGAAACGCTGATTCGATATATCTTTTGTTATAAGAACTTCCTTCATGAGACTGCCAACCTAAATTATTAATTAGTTTTCTTTTTTGAAAAATCCACTTGGAACATCAAGTGCTGACTTATTTTTATCTGCAGAAGCATCAGTGGCTGCACTATTATCTGGGACAGCATTTGCTATGCTAGGATTCTTCACTGGTGCAGAGCCTGCTCTATTCTGTGTCATAACAGCCTCAGGCAAAAGCGATGCTCTATTAGCATCTACAGTGTCTAAATATCCCTGCATAGCACTTAAGAACTGCTGATCTCTGCTTCTGGTAACATCTATGGCACCACTTAAAACCTGCTGAATGCCCTCTAAAAGCTTGTCAGTATATTCCACAGCAGCCATACGAATCTCTGTAGCTTCCTTAGTGGCTTCATCAATAGTGCGAGTAGCCTGAGCATTGGCAAGTCTAACTACTTCATCAGCCTTCTGATATGCCTGAAGCATAACCTGATGCTCGGATACCAGTTTATCTGTGGTTATCTTTGCCTGAGCCAATATCTTATCGGCCTGTTCCTGTGCTGTAGCAATGATACGATCCTTATTGGCTATCATTTTCTGATACTGACGAATTTCTTCAGGAGTATTAGATTTCAAATCCTGTACAAGACTCTCAAGCTCATCCTTATTTACCTTGATCATAGTCGACGACAATGTAACTGGTCGGCATTCATCAATAAATACTTCAATCTCCTCAATTATCTGTTCGATTTTACTTGCCATGACTAATTCTCCTTATTATACTTTTCTTTTATTAATTCAATGACTTCAGGTGGCGCAAACTTTGTTAAATCACCACCATATTTTGCAAACTCTTTTACTATAGTAGAACTCAAATATGAATACTTCAAAGATGAAGTCAAAAATACTGTCTCAAGACGTGGATATTCAACATGATTTACCTGAGCAAGCTGAAGCTCATATTCAAAATCTGTAACTGCTCTGAGTCCTCTTACTATAATAGGAGCATCTATATCCTTCGCAAAATCTACCAGCAAACCATCAAATGCCATAACCTTTACATTATCTAAGTCAACAGTCATTTTTTCTATCATTTGAACTCTTTCAGCAGTGCTAAAAAGAGAACTCTTTGAGCTGTTATTTAAAACACCTATCACAAGCTCATCGAATAGACCACTGGCTCTTTTTATTATATCTAAATGTCCGTAAGTAAGTGGATCAAAGCTTCCCGGATAAATAGCTCTTTTCATAATAAACACCTACGCTAATTCTATAAAAACATGTTTATTGGTTTTATAGATTTTTTCTTTAATAATCTGGTATCCCAGCTCTTCTAAATAATCAAACACGGTTTCATTCGAGGCTTCCACTACTATAACAGAATCCTCATCCACTAGCTTATGCTCGATCAAAGACTTTAAAACCTGTTTTTCAAGCTCTTTATTATATGGTGGATCCATAAACACATATCCAAATGGTTCACCACCCTTAAGCTCATTTAAGGCGCTAAAAACATCTTTATTTATAACCTTTGCATAATCTAAAAGCTTTGTCTTTTCAAGATTAGTTTTTATACAATCCAAGGCCTCCTTGGCACTTTCCACTAAAACAGCACTAGATGCGCCACGGCTTAAAGCTTCTATGGCTATCTGCCCGCTTCCAGCGAACAAATCTAAAAACGATTTATCTATGATTCGAGGTCCAAGTACATTAAACAGAGTCTCTTTTTCTCTATCTAATGTAGGTCTGGTTTCCAGCCCTGTAGGAGCTACCAAGTTCAAGTGTCTGGCACTACCAGCGATTACTCTCACTATTTACTCTCCTTAAGAACATCTATATTCTTATAAACATAATCTACAAGGGAAATCAATGTAAATGCTACAGCAAGGAATACGAATATATTAGCTACTACGACCCAAAATGTGGTGACTGGATTAGTAAGCAGAATAATAATCATAATCATCTGGAATGTAGTCTTAAACTTTCCCCAGTAGCTGGCAGCTATTACTCGACCATTATCTGATGCCACTAGTCTGAAGCCTGAAATAATAAACTCTCTAGCTATGATAATAATACCTGCTACCACATTAAGTCTGTTAACTGAAATCAAAAGAAGCATAGCTGAGCATACTAAAACCTTGTCAGCCAAAGGATCCATAAACTTTCCAAAATTAGTTACAAGATTACATCTTCTGGCGATATATCCATCTAAAAAATCTGTAATGCAGGCTGCTATAAAAAACGCATCTGCCCAAATAAGATTAGCCTTAGAATCAGGATTTAAAAGAAATATCAAACAAAACAATGGAATGATTATAACTCTTGCCATAGTAAGTTTATTTGGAAGATTCATCACATACCTCCGCTATCAAGTCATATTCATTACTTGACTTTACTAATACATCTACAAATGTACCCGCATACAGCTCATTCTCACTTTCAACGAATACATAAGAATCTACAGAAGGCGCATCCCTAAAGCTTCTGGCTATATAAACTCCATCCTCAGGAAGCTTTCCCTCTATTAAAACCTCTAGCTTCTTACCTAACATCCTCTGATTCGAAGCTACTGAGATTTCGTACTGGGTAGACATAAGCTCATCTACCCACTTCTTTTTTATCTTATTCTCTACCTGATTTTCCATGGTAGCGGCCTTTGTACCATCCTCTGGTGAATATGCAAAGGAACCTACACGATCAAGCTTCTGCTCCTTTAAAAACTCTAAAAGCTTATCATGAAGCTCTTCTGTTTCACCTGGAAAACCACATATAAATGTAGTTCTTATAGTAATATCGGGCATCTTGGCTCTAAGCTTATCTATAAGTGAGATAATACCAGCTTTATCACACCTTCTGCCCATGTTTTTTAGTATCTCATCCTCACAGTGCTGAAGCGGCATATCCAGGTAATGGCAAATTTTAGGGTTCGTAGCCATTACATCTATGAGCTCATCTGTGATTTCTTCTGGATAGGCATATAAAAGTCTAATCCAGTGAATACCATCTATCTTTGAAAGCTCTTCTAAAAGCTCTGGAAGCCTCTTCTTGCCATATAGGTCAGTACCGTAAATAGTGGTCTCCTGCGCTACTATATTTAGCTCCTTTACACCATCTATAGCCAGCTGCTTAGCCTCTTTAATAAGCTCTTCCATCGGAACTGAGCGATAGCTGCCTCTGAACAAAGGTATAGCACAATATGTACATCTCTTATTACAGCCCTCTGCTATTTTTAAGTTAGCAGAAAAACCTGTGCCTGTGAGAAGTCTGCCATTAGTTTTAAATAATCCCTTCTGAGAATCCTTAATAACTACAGCTTCATCAGAGCTGACCTCGAGTGCTTCCAAAATGCGGTCACATGAATTCGTTCCTAGAATAACATCCACCTCTGGAAGCTGCTCCTTTATCTCTTCAGTAAACCTCTCCGCCAGACAGCCTGTTACTATAAGCTTCTTAAGCTTTCCTTCTTCTTTGAGATTTCCCATTTCGATAATGGTATTTATACTTTCCTCCATAGCATCTGCTATAAAGCTGCAGGTGTTTATCAGTATAACATCTGCCTCATACTCATCATCGCAAATAGTAACTCCGGCATTAGATATGTCATAAAGCATGTGCTCTGTATCACAAAGATTCTTATCGCAGCCAAGAGATACTACAAATAATTTCATGAAATTATTCCTCTTCCTGATTTTTAATAACTAAATCGCCGTTATAAAGCTCCTGAACAGCTGTAGAAAGAGGCTTCTGACCTTTCTTTACTCTAACCATAGGCTCGGCTCCATCGATAATCTGACGAGCACGCTTAGCAGTAGCACATACAATAGAATAACGGCTGTTTACAACTGGCTCCTCACCTGGAAGAGTACCCTCATTAACAACCTCCATAAGTTCTGCATAAGATGGGTGTAACATAATAATTAACTCCTTTCAAACTGGATTAAATCCGCTTGTATTTTATTTACAATGCTTTGGCATCTGCTTATACGCAAATGCTCGCATTTAATTATATCCTTTACCTGTGAAACTGCTGAATCTATATCATCATTTACAATGATATAGTCATAATCATTCATATGAGTACTCTCACCATGACTGATGGCAAGACGCTGTGCTACGACCTCCGGAGTCTCCGTACCTCTTCCTACCAAACGCTCCTTAAGAGTGGCTGCATCCGGCGTGGTAACAAACATAAGCACTGCCTCTGGGAAAATCTTTTTAACCTGAAGAGCGCCCTTTATCTCGATTTCAAGTATTACATCCTTGCCCTCACTGGCAAGCTGCTCTACGAAGGCCTTAGGTGTTCCATAATAATTTCCATTAAAATTAGCCCACTCCAGAAGCTCCTCGTTTTCTATCATGGCTTCAAATTCTTCCTTAGTCTTAAAAAAGTATTCCCTGCCATTTACTTCGCCAGCACGCGGTGCTCTGGTGGTAGCTGATATAGAAAGATGATAGTCACCTGAAGACATAACATGCTTCATGATGGTACCCTTTCCCGCACCTGAAAATCCAGATAATACAATTATAAGTCCCTTATCACTCATAGTAACACCTACTCTAAGTTTTGTATTTGTTCTCTAATCTTCTCCACTAAGGTCTTAAGCTCTATACCAAGATCAGCGATTTTAGCATCAGTAGACTTGCTGAGGATGGTATTGCTTTCCCTGTTTAACTCCTGTGCCAAAAAGTCGAGCTTCTTACCTACCTCTGCATCACTTTTTAATATATCATGAAGCTGCACCACATGGCTTTTAAGTCTTACCATCTCCTCATCTATACATACCTTATCAGCATAGATGACTACCTCTGCAGCTATACGGGCAGGATCTACAGTAATGCCCTCCAATAATTCGTTTAGCTTAGTGTTAATTCTCTCTTTATATTCCTCGATGATAACAGGCTCCAAGCGCTCTAATTCATCTACTATCTCACTTAGTCTATTAGACTTAGCTAAAAGGTCTGTTCTTATACGCTCACCCTCAGCACCTCTCGCCTCGACAAATGTATCAAGTGCGCTGCCCAGTGCCTCCATAAGAAGCTTTTCATATAAGCCTTCATCGCCGTCCTCTTCCATAACTTCTATGATATCAGGAATGCGAAGAAGTGTCGAAGCCTTTACATCATTAGGAATATCCAGCTTCTCTGAAAGACTCTTTAGGGCATCTACATATATCTTAGCCAAATAATCATTTACAACGATTTTCTCAGTGCTTCCTTTTAGCTCTTCAAGAGAAATATAGACATCCATCTTGCCTCTTGCTACACGAGAGGAGATAGTATTTCTCACATTTGTCTCCAAAAAATTAAACTTTCTTGGAAGCTTAATAGATAAATCAAGATATCTGTGATTCACGGATTTTAGCTCAACTACGACCTTTATTTTCTCATTAAAAGCTACGCCTTTTCCGTAACCTGTCATACTGTTTAACATTAGATATTTACCTCATCCCTAAAATAGGTTAAAATTATCCATAGTTAGTAAATTATTATAAGTTATTTACATTTGATAGTCAACATATATACGAGGTTGAAATAGGAATTATGGCATTAGATGGTTTTTGCGTACATGCTCTCACAGATGAGATGATGTGCATCTTAGAGGGTTCAAGAATAAATAAAATACAACAGCCTGAAAAGGATGAGCTTTTGATAACATTTGCTACCCTAAAAAATGGTTCCGTTAAGCTTTTGATATCAGCGAACCCTTCTCTTCCGTTCGCATACATGACCGACCAAAAGAAGACCGCACCTGATATAGCGCCTCCCTTTTGCATGCTGCTTAGAAAGCATGTAGGAGCAGCCAGAGTTATCTCAGTAGAAAATCCTGGCTTTGAGCGAATCATAAAATTCTCCTTAAGCCATCTGGACGAGATGGGGGATCCTGCAGTCAAGCATTTATATATAGAGCTAATGGGAAAACACTCTAACATTATTTTTACCGATGAAAATGATGTGATAATAGATGCCATTAAGCGTGTAAACTCTGCCATGAGCTCCATAAGACAGGTTCTTCCTGGCAAGCAGTATTTTATCCCGACACAGGAGGGAAAGATTACGCCAGAAGCTATAGATTTAGAAGCTATGTCAGGCTTTGTGTTAAAGAAGCCTATGTCTATAGAAAAGGCTCTTCTTTCGAGCATTATAGGAATTTCACCTGTTTTGTCTAATGAGATAGTGTTTAGTGCTGGCTTTGATTCAGATATTGCCTGTGCATCACTTAACGATGAAAATAAAAAGCGTATTTTTGACAGCTTTGAAAAAATAATTAAAGCATGTGATGAAGCTTCATATAATCCTTGTAGCTATGAGTCAAAGTCAACTGGTGCCCCGCTTGATTTTTCGCCGTTTACACTCACTATGTATGAATCTGAAAATAAGCGAGAATATTCATCTGTAAGCGAAATGCTCGAAGGCTTTTATGCAGCCAAAAACACCTACACAAATATTCATGCTAGATCTGCCGATTTGAGAAAAATACTAACTAACCTTTTAGAGCGAACAGTCAGAAAAATAGAGCTTCAGGAACGACAGCTTAAGGATACCGATAAGATGGACAAATATCGCATCTATGGTGAAATGCTTCATACCTACGGATACTCTGCCGCACCTGGCGATAAAAGCATCACTGTGACTAATTATTATGATAACACAGAACTAACCATTCCTCTTGATCCTACCTTAAGTGCTTCCGAAAATGCTAAAAAGTACTTTGACAGATATCAAAAGCTTAAGCGCACTAAGGAGGCTGCCACAGAGGTTTTAAACAGCTCAAAGGATGAGCTTGAGATATTAAAATCTATCGAAGCTTCCCTTGCCATAGCCGAGACTGAGGCAGATCTTACAGATGTCAAAAAGCTATTATCAGAGGGTGGCTTTATTCACAAGACCTCATCCAAAGGCAAGGAAAAGAAGGCACCTAAGAATCCGCCATATCACTATGTGGATGACAATGGCTTCGATATCTATGTTGGCAAAAATAATTTTCAAAATGATGAGCTTACCTTCAAATTTGCCACAGGCAATGACTGGTGGTTCCACACAAAGAAGATTCATGGAAGCCATGTAATCGTAAAATGCGATGGAAAAGAGCTTCCTGATTCCACCTATGAATATGCAGCAGAGCTGGCCGCCTACTACTCTATGGGACGAGATTCTTCTAAGGTAGAAATCGATTATCTTCAGAAAAAGAACGTAAAAAAACCTGCCGGAGCTGCAGCAGGTTTTGTAGTTTACTATACCAACTACTCTTTAGTGGCAAGCCCTACCCTAGAGCACGTTAAACTTGTTAGTAAATAATTCTTCTCGAACTAGTTTATTAAGCTTTATATATTCGTTTACATCTTCAGATGCAGATTCTATAAGGTCTGCATCTGAAATTATATCTGCGACTGCGAATCCAAATTCACCGCTTTGTCTAACTCCAAGAAGATCTCCTGGTCCTCGAAGCTCTAAATCCTTTTTTGCTATCACAAAGCCATCTGTGCTGTCTGATAGTGCCTTTAATCTATCAGACACCTCATTTCCTTCAGATAAGTCTATAAGAATACAAAAGCTTTGATCCTTCCCTCGACCCACGCGTCCTCTTAGCTGATGCAAAGCAGCCAGACCAAACCTATTCGCATTTTCTATCATTATAACAGTAGCACTAGGCACATTTACTCCCACCTCTACGACAGTAGTGGATATAAGTATATCTGTATCTCCATGTGCAAAGCTGTCCATAATCTCATTTTTCTGCGAATTTTTCATCTTTCCATGAAGAAACTCTATCTTGGCACTTTCATTAAATACTTCCTTTAGCTTTATGGCATAATCCTGCACATTTTCCGCCTCTGTGCTCTCGCTGGCCTCCACCAATGGACAAATGATATATGCCTTATGTCCTTTTTCTATCTCATCGTGAATAAATTTATATGAGGTAGGTCTTGACTTTGGTTTTACCACAGCCGTCTTTATAGGAAGTCTGCCCTTTGGCATGTCTCTTATAACTGAAACAGACATATTACCATATAAAATCAGAGCAAGTGTGCGAGGAATAGGTGTAGCTGACATAACGATGCTATGAGGAAGTCCACCCTTTTGTGCCAATGTAGCCCTCTGATTTACACCAAAGCGATGCTGTTCATCACACACCACATATGCCAGATTATTGAACTGAGATTTTTCTGATAAAAGAGCCTGCGTACCCACTATAAATACGCTCTCAT
Organism: Lachnospiraceae bacterium; assembly: GCA_045599565.1. Taxonomy (GTDB): domain Bacteria; phylum Bacillota; class Clostridia; order Lachnospirales; family Lachnospiraceae; genus Pseudobutyrivibrio. Next base: position 4,870 of record JAZRWF010000084.1, on the reverse strand, counting down.
TTTCATCTATTATTTTTTGATTTTCCTTCCTCTCCTTAGCGCTTTGTATTCCTACTAGAAGCGCCACCTTATACGGAAGCTTAAAATCCTTTACATAAGACTTAAAGGTTTCATAGTGCTGAATGCAAAGCACCTCAGTCGGAGCCATAATAGCAGCCTGATAACCGTTTGCTACCACCTCTAGCATAGTAAGAAACGCCACCAGCGTCTTTCCACTTCCCACATCTCCTTGAACAAGCCTTGAGGAGACATTGCCTAAATGAAAATCCTCTAAAATAGCAGTGATACAATCCCTTTGACCGTTAGTCAACTCATAAGGAAGCTTCGATATCACTTCGTTTACAATAGACTTTGACTCTATTTTATACGGACTTTTAACATAACCTTCATCCAGACTGAGCGCCTTTAAGCTTAAAATATAAGAGAAAAGCTCCTGGTAAGCAAGTCTCCTGTGGGCTTTATCCAACTCTTCATAGGAGGACGGAAAATGAATGCTTTTTATAGCTTCGACATAGCCTATAAGATTATTCTTTTTTATAGAATAATCTGGCAAAACCTCTTCCTCTTCCTTTAATAAAAAGAGTGCTTCCTTAACAGCCTTTCTTACAAGATTATTCGATAACCCCTTCGTCAAATGATAAACAGGCTGTAAGCTTACCTTTAGAACCTGATAATTCTCAGATGTAAATACCTGTGGCATTTCCATCTTAAAACGCTTACCCTTGCGCTCGAGCCTTCCGTAGAACACATAGCTTTCACCGACATTTAGAGATGATCGCATGTAAGGCATATTAAAAAATACTGCATCTACAGGTCCGCTTATAGTAGAAAGTGTAACTGTTACAATATCCAGATGTTTGGCCTTAACTAGCTTTGCAGGAGCATTAATTACGCCCTTTACACTGTATAGCTCATCTGGCTGCACACCACCCTGCTCTAGCTCATAGACATGCTTTTCATTTGGAAATCTAAGATAAGTGCGAGGAAAGAAAAGGAGTATATCCCTAATAGAATATACTCCAAGCTTATTAAATAATTTAGCAGTCTTTTCGCCTATACCTTTGATTTCAATAATAGGTGTTTGACTAAGATCCATATTACTCCACTGAAATAATGTATGAATATACTGCCTGTCCGCCGTAGGAAGTCTCTACATCTATACCTGAATACTTCTCTGTCAGCTTAGCTGAAAGTGCTACAGCTTCCTCTTCCTTAACGTCCTCGCCGTAATAGATAGAAAGTATAGACGAATCAGCATCTATCATCTTCTCCACCATCTGAAGAAATGCTTCCTCCACGGTAGGAGCTACAGAAAGCATACCGCTATCACCCATTCCCATGAAGTCGCCAGTGTGAATTTCAAACTCATCTATCTGAGTATCTCTCACAGCATAGGTAACCTGACCAGTCTTAACATTATTAATCTCCTCTGACATAGCCTTGGCATTATCAGAAGCAGTTCCATCAGGAACGAAATTAATAAGTGCTGTAATACCCTGTGGTATAGTCTTAGTCGGAATTACATAAAGCTTCTTATCTTCACAGATATCTGCAGCCTGATTAGCAGCAAGGATAATGTTCTTATTATTTGGAAGAATAAATACGCTCTTAGCATTTACCTTTTCTACAGCAGCTAAAATGTCCTCTGTAGAAGGATTCATGGTCTGTCCACCTGAGATAACCTCATCACAGCCAAGCTCCTTAAAGATAGCAGTTAAGCCTTCTCCGGTACAAATACCTACAAAGCCCATGTCCTTAGGTGGCATATCCGCAGGTGCGCTCTCTACTACAGGCTCATCTGTACCTTCCAAAATACCGTTAAACTCTACTGAAACGTCTGTTATAACACCTACATTCAAAGAGGCATTTAAAACAGTACCAGGCTCAGCTGTACACATCTTAAGAGTAGCCTTAGCTCCGTTTCCAGAGAGAACTACATTCTTACCATTAGACTCAAGAACAGCCTTCAGATCTGAAAGCTTCTTCGAATCTATAGCAGCCTTCGCATTAATAGTAAGTGCTACCACATAAGGCAAAGAAGCTTCAGCCTCTACCTTTGCCTCTGCAGCCGCTGCTGCCTCATCGAATAAAGAAGCTTCGTCAAAGTCCTTACCATTCAAAACCTCTAGAGCTCCCTGCAAGAATACTACCAAGCCCTGTCCGCCTGAGTCTACCACTCCCGCCTGCTTTAATACAGGAAGTAAATCTGGTGTAGTCTGAAGAATTCTATCTGCCTCCTCTACGATAGCAGCACCGAATTCCATAACATCTACTTTTTTCTTGCCAAGCTCGATAGCCTTATCGGCTGCACCCTTGGCAACTGTAAGAATAGTACCCTCCTTTGGCTTCATAACAGCCTTATAAGCTGTCTCTGTAGCACGCTGGAAAGCTTCTACAAGTACATCTACTGTGATTTCATCATAGGTACCACAGATCTTAGCAAAGCCTCTTAAAAGCTGAGAAAGAATAACACCTGAATTTCCTCTGGCGCCACGAAGTGAACCTGATGAAATAGCCTTACAAACAGACTTCATATCATTAGACTCAAGCTCAGCCAAAGCCTTAGCCGCTGACATGATAGTCATGGTCATATTAGTTCCTGTATCACCATCTGGAACAGGAAAAACATTAAGCTCGTTAATCCATTCCTTCTTGGCTCTAAGATTCGCAGAGCCTGCATAAAACATCTTCTTAAGCAGGGCTGCGTCGATAACTGTATAAGACACCGTAGTCCTCCTTAATCAATCACACGAACGCCTTCTACGTATACGTTCATGGCGTTTACCTTCATTCCAGTGAACTCGCTTACCTTATACTTAACAGTCTCAATGAGATTATCTGCTACAGTAGCGATGCTTACACCGTAAGAAACAATTACATGGAAATCAATATTAAGTAAACCTTCCTCTGTGATGGTTACCTTAATACCACGATCTAAATGATTCTTTTTCAACAAATGCATAATTCCGTCAGCGGCATTCAGCTGAGCCATGCCGACTATTCCAAAGCACTCAACAGCCACAGAACCGGCATAAGTAGCTATAACTTCAGAATCTATAGCAATATTGCCCATAGAAGTTTCAAGTTTTCCTTGCATAAACCTAATCCTCCAATCTTTACAAAGTTTGATTAGTCTATTATACACTTTTAGACAAAAAAAACAACCTCTGGATTACTCCAGAGGTTAAATCTAACTCGTTAAAGAATTATGCGCGCTCTACTAAACGTGAACGAAGGCATGAAGTACATACGTAAAGCTTCTTAGCTGTTCCGTTTACATTACACTTTACAGACTTAACATTAGACTTCCACATTGCATTGCTTCTTCTATGAGAATGGCTCACATTGTTTCCGAAATGAGCGCCCTTACCACAAACTGCACACTTTGCCATGACTGCACCTCCTTTGCGAGATTAAATATCGTTAATAATATGAATTAGTCTTCATAACACAACAGCGGTAGTATATCAAAGTTGTGTTACAAAATCAAGTGTAAATTTATATTTTTTACTAAATGTAGAATTAGTCAGCCTTAAAAATTATAAATTGTAAATTTTATTGCCTTTTTATTTTAGCACGGCATCTACCTGTTCCTGCGTTGCATAGCCATAATTTATCAAAAATTTACCAACACTATTAAGAAGGTCTTGGCTACTACTTGCATCACAAAGAATATCTGGTGAAATTCCTATACACTCCAAATTAGCAAGAGCTGGATTAGCTAGGTTTTTATCACGGTAGGCACAAGGAATTCCTATTTCTAATTTACTGTTTTTCAAGTAATAATTCATTTGACCACAAGTCAAAAAAGCCCCGTCTGTGTTTGTGCCAATAACAACACAATCATATTTATGAACTAAATCTAACAACGCTATTTCACTTGCTGAAGCTGTTTTTTTACCAATCAGCAATATGATATTTTTTATTTTATTTTTGTCTATTAAATTAAACCATGAATGGTACAAATCCGCATAGCCACCACGGTTTATAGATAAATCTATGACTAATACATCTGTATTTTTATAAACTTTCTTTGCTTTATCATTGCATAAATTCGCTATATTGTTTTTATGACTCCAAGTAGGAATATAAACATAAGTTAAGCCATTATCAGAAATAATACTTCCATCTTTTTTAGAAATATTATATTCATCTTTTGATTGATTTGTAATTTTATCTATTGATTTAAAGTTCAAAGAATAAACGACAGTTTCATTGTTTATTGTATTATTCAATATTATTTCGCATTTTTCTGGCTTGGTAGCACTTAATAAACATGGAACATAATAAACATTTCCATTATTATCTAAATATTTATTAAATATAATATCCCCGTTAGAAAACGCATTAAAAACATACTTATTTCCGTTATAGTAAGTATAATAAGTATCGTTTTGCAATACAAACTTCCATTCTTTATCAATATAGTTTTTATAAGATATTGGATGAGTGTCTTCTATACTAAAATGTCCATCTACTATAAAATACGATTCTTCTAATAACTTATTTTCAAATTCAGCAACAGTAAAAGATTCTTTTTCCTCAGACCAATTTATCAGATTGTTATATGCTGTTTCATATAAATCCTTTGAAAGCACATTATATAATGAGTATTTGGTCTTCAACAACTTAAAATAGTCAGATATATCTTCCTTTATATTTTCCTTTGACAAAATAGACGGGTTCCCAACATTTTTAGTAGTGTCTTTATATACAATATTTATAACCTGTGAAGGATTATCCATTGGATAAGATTTATGAATTGAATTTATATTATTAATAAACCTGAATTATTCATGGAGCAACATTAATACTAAAAACTACACCATGAATCTTTAAATTTGAACCATGCAACTTAAACGAATCTCTT
>JAZRWF010000083.1:0-27396 GCA_045599565.1 Lachnospiraceae bacterium | reverse complement strand
ACATCATCTTCCTTCGAGATAACAGATAAAGGCGATGGAATCTACATGGTTAAAATACATAACGTAGATGAAAGTCTTATTTGTGATGAGATGCGAAATGCCCTAAAGCAGGCAAAAACTCTTATTATAAACTCTGAAGCTATTAACAATCTTGATATTATGGAATATGCGACCATGCTCTGTGATTTGATAGATATGTATGATGTAGAAGTGGTATATGCTATGGTTACGCCAGACACCGCTTCCGGTGGCAATATATTATTATCAGAATTATGTTACCTGAACAATGTGATATTCGTTGGCACAAAGTCTGCGGTTGAAACCCATAATCAAAGGCTTTATTGCTTCACACTACCTAACAGCAATATAGAAATAAAGATACCAGCCTACAAGGGTGAAGCTAACCGCTTTCTTGCTGCTGGCATAGATGCTGATATACTATTTGAAAATGATATTGATACTTTAGTAGAGTTCATCAAAAAGGGCAAATAAAAACACCTAACCGAAGTTAAGTGTTTTGTGTGAAAACTAAATAGCTTCAGCATACGCATACGCTGCATCTTCATAAAAATCATCTTGCTCTGATATAAATTCTAATATATCAGCAGACAAAGCTGACGGATTGCTTTGTAGATAATCTTCAACTACTTTTAATCGAGAAGTTTTATTATTAACATAGGTTAACACAGCTACCACAAAGCTATAATATGAATCGGCAACACCATTTAGTTTTATTGCTAATGCTTCCATATCAGACACCTCCTTAATGATTGTCAACCACTCTTAAGTATATGTTATAGTTGTCAAATCCATGATTTTCAAACCAATAAACATAAGCTTTTCCATCAATGCCAAATGATGTATGAGCAGCGATTCGTTGATTCTTATACTGAATATCAAACATCTGATTTATTTCAGAATAAATCTTTCGATATTCTACTGGGTTAAGCCAAAAGGCAGGTTTTGTAAATGGTATACCATTTGCGTCTAATGGTAAATTACTCATAATATTTCCCTCCACCTAAAATAATAACCAAGTAGAGAAAGTCCTTGAAGGACTTCTCTAATTATCTCATTAAGAGAAATCCTTCTTGGCAAGGATATTGTAACACAATTAAGAAAGTAAAACAACTTCAGCATCATCTGATACAGTTAATGTTCCTTCACTTTCCCAATCCCCACTATGGGCTTTTTCAACAGCCTCGCTTTCGCTATCAGCTACTACTGTCTTGTAGTAACCCAACGTCACTTCGCATTGCATTTTACACCTTCATCTTTCCGACAACCCTCCCGTTTAGGCTGTCTATCAATAAAAATAGTTCAGCCTCACTAGGCTATCTTCCAGATTACGGGTATCTGGTTTCAGTTATCACATTCCTCCTTTCGACAAAAAATGAGCCACATAAAGTGACACAAAACTATATTAATAATATAAAAGAAAAATAAAACAAGTTAATAATAAATAAGAGCAATCGAATACACCGACCACTCTGATTTATTTAGTAATATTTTATTTTAGCACCGCATCCACTTGCTCTTTGGTTGCGTAGCCGTAGTTTACAAGGAATTTGCCGACTCTGCTTAGAAGGTCTTGGCTACTACTTGCATCACAGAGGATGTCGGGGCTGATACCGATACACTCTAAATCCGCAAGGGCTGGATTGGCAAGGTTCTTGTCTCGGTATGCGCATGGAATACCTATCTGTAGTTTACTGTTAGTTAGGCAATAATTCATTTTACCAGCTGTTAAAAATGCGCCATCTGTATTTGCTCCAATTACAATACAATCATATTTGTGAGCTAAATCTAATAAGGCTATTTCACTTGTTGAAGCGGAACTTTTTCCTGTTAATATTATAATAGTATTTATATTCTTATATTGCTTTAATATGCTTGCTAATGAATAGTATAAGTCAGCATATCCACCATTATTAACAGATAAATCTACAACCATAATATCTGTAGATTTGTATATATTTTTAGCTTCATTAGTGTATAATTCTCTTACATAACTTTTGTTATTCCATGTTGGTATATAAACATATGTCAATCCGCTGTCTGATAAAACCTTTGCATCGCTAACAGTTTTTCCTAATGTAGGGCATTCGCTCATTGTAAGAGGATAGGTCACATTTTCACTAATAAGAGTGTTTTCTAAAGATATAGTTAAATTCTCTGGAATAGATGCACTTATTATACATGGAATCCGTGATATTTCACCATTTGCGTCTAAATACTCTGTTAGCGTAACAGCTTTATCAGAAAATGATACCCATTTCATTTTGACACCATTGTAATAGGTATAATACTCCTCATTTTCTTCATAGAACAACCAACTCTTTTCAATGAAATTCCTATACGATACGGGATGTTTGCCTTCTATAGCAAAGTGTCCATCTACTATGAAATAAGATTCATCTGTAAGTTTTTTCTGAAATTCAGCGGCAGAATAAGATTCTTTTGCTTCAGCCCAAGTATTAAGGTTATTTTGTGCAGTTTCATATGAAGAAGCAGGAAACATTTTATAAAGCGTATATTTAGTCTTTAGGAGTTTAAAATATTCTGCAATGTCGCTTTTTAGTGCTTTTTTCGACAATTTGACTGGCTTTTCGTATTTTGCAGCTTGTTCATCTTTGTAAATAACATTAATATTTGATATTTGAGATTCGTTATCGAGAGGATAGCCCTTATGTTCTGCTTTTATTTTCTCCATAAAATTTTCTAAATCATATGGAAATGTAAGAACACTACCCTTATGTACACCTGTATTACGCACCTCATCCTTTTGAGCAATTAACTCTTCTAAGTGCTTGGAATATTCACTAACATCCATAGCACTCACTCTATCGAAGGATGCTATACACATCACTATAACTAACAAACATATATTTATTTTCTTTTTCATAGCTGGTCCCCTTTACTTTAGTTCATATATAAATAATATAATGCAAACGCAGAATAATTTACACTTATTCTATTTTATATATTATACCATATAGACAGCTATATGTCAAGTGTATATAGCTGTCTATAGACAAAATATTTATCATTTGATATAATCACCTTATCAAATAATAGAAAGGGTATTCTGATAATGGCTTACGATGAAATAGCGAAAAAAGCTACAATGAAATATATAAAAGACAAGCAACAACGATTAGAAATAAAATATAAAAAAGACGACTATGAATCAAGAATCCAACCCGCAATCGAAAAGTCTGGTCTGCCAACCGCTACATTCATTAAACAAGCTATTGATGAAAAGATAGTACGAGATGGTCTTTCAGACTAAAAAATCAAGCTAAAAAAACAAGAAATTTTTACCACAAATATTATAGCTAGTCAGCCTTAAAGTAAGCATCCATCATTTTTTTAGCACATGGAGCGGCATATTTCGCGCCTGTTCCGGCGCCCTCCATTACCACCGCAATGGCTATCTGCTCTCCGTCCTCATTCTCTGCAAAGCCCACAAACCATGAATGTGTTTTGTTCTTGTCATTTGAGTACTCAGCAGAACCGGTCTTACCATATACTGCGTAATCCTCCGATGCGATAGATCTAAGCGTACCATCCTCTACCACCTTTGCCATCAGGGACTTCATCACCGCAGCCTCATCCTTTGACATAAGTCTGCCGGCTGATTCAGGCAGCCATATCTTCAGCGGAAAACCGCCTGCGGTCTTTATCTTGTCCGTCATGTAAGGCTCGTAGATTTTACCGTCGTTAGCTATGGCACAGGCTATCAGGCACATGTTAAGAGGTGTAACAGTCGTCGCCCCCTGACCCATTCCGGTCTGTGCCCTCATTCCTATATCGTCATCCTCACTCAGATCAAAATGTGATGACGCCACATCTAAAAGCTTGCTGCTGATATCCCTGTCAAACAAGAGTTTGAACGCGGTATTCTGATAGCCCTTTACATCCAGCACCTCTCCCAATGAAGCATAGCCGCAGTTGCACGAATGTGCAAATGTCTCTGCCAGGCTCTGCACGCCGTGTGCCTTGTAACCAGAGCAGTGAATAGTAAAATCACCGGCCTCTATCAAACCGCTGCAGTTGTAGGAAAATTTCTCGTATTCAGGATCCTGATTTATATATGCCAGAGCCGTCACTATCTTAAACACAGAACCCGGCGTATACTGTCCCGCTGTTACCCTGTTTAATAGTATCGAATCGCCCTTTGCTCCGCTCAGTACATCTGCTATATCTTCAGAAAGCTTCTCGGGATTATAGTCAGGCTTGCTGACCATAGCAATGACCTTTCCGGTCTTCGGGTCTATGGCTATAGCTGCTCCGTCATAGCTGCCCATAGCATCATAGCAGGCTTTCGTCACCTCATAATTAAGTGTGCTTACTAGCGTATTCCCCTTCGCCTTTTCCTTATTCAAACCATGCTTTAATAGCCTTAATATGCCCTCGTCAGATTTCACTAAATATCTGTTTGCTAAACGTTCTGCGCCAGACTTTTGTCCCACCGTAAACCCCACCGAATGGAAAAACATATTCTCATACGGATAATCTCGCAAGTCCGCACCGGCGCTGTGTCCGCTTTTAGCCAATACCACTCCGTCGCTGGAAATGATATCGCCTCTTTCTACCTGATTGCTCGAGGTGACATTTCTGCTGTTGTACTCGCTGTCTACATAATTGTTGTAATCATTTGCCACATAGTATGCGAAATATCCCCCCATCACCACGAAGAGTGACAGCCAGAGATAGCTCATGCCAACAAAGGCCTCGCTCTTTTTCGCATCAGCCTCGGAGATATCTCTTTTTCTTCCATTTCCATATTTATTCAGCCCCTGCACGATGGAAAACAGCATAATGGTGGCAAACAGTGAACTGCCACCGTAGCTTACCAAAGGCAGTGTAACACCGGTGGATGGGATGAACCTTATGGTACTTCCGATATTCAAAAAGCTTCCCACCACATACACCGTGCCAAAGCCCAGCATCGTGAGCTTGTAAAAGGTATCCTTTGCCCTGATGCTTATTTCAAAAATCATAAGAAAACACGATACGCATACTGCCAGCAGGCAAAGTGCAAATATCGCGCCAAACTCCTCTGAAATAGCAGCAAATATATAATCCTTTGTGACTACAGGTATCTTTGTAGGCTTTCCGAGCGTAAGTCCGCTTCCTATCCACCGCCCTGAACCTATGGCAAAAAGTGACTGCGTGAGCTGATAGCCCTTGCCGTCAGGATCATTCATAGGATGTAGCCACACAGCTACTCTTACCCTCACATGAGAAAACATGAAATATGAAGCTATCAGACCAAGTGCTCCAAGAAATGTACATCCTGTCAAAAAAAGCTTGCTTCTAGTGGCAGCATACACAATAACCATGTACGAAAAAGCAAATACAGCGGCACTGCCCAAATCCTTACAGTAAACAAGTATCAAAACGTGCAAAGCGGCTATAAAGGTCGATAACAAAAGCTTTTCCTTGTTAAGCTCCTTATAAAGCATAGAGGACATAAAAAGAACAAAGCTTAGCTTTACAAACTCTGATGGCTGTAAAGATATACCAAAGAAGCCTACCGAAAGCTTAGCTCCGTATTCTGGCACAGAAAGAACAGCAGTAAAAACAAGTGCTGCCACACCGCCTATACCATAAAGCCAGGTAAATCTTCTGAGGTCCGTCGTTTTCTCGAATATCGCCGGGATGACAAATGAAATAATAATGGCAAGAAATGCAAAGCTCATCTGCCTCATTGCACGAGAAATACTAAGGCGTGTCAAAACTACACTGCCTATGGTAAAGAGCATGCACATATTATTATGTAAAACTTTGTTGCATTTAGGATAAAGCTTCACTCCTATAATGAGTGTAAGTGTAACCCAGATAAAGTTTAGCGCAGCCATAAAAAGCACTGTAGAAGACTTAAATTCCGCTACACCTATGCCGCGAAGAAATGCATTCGAAGCTAAGACAGCGTATGCATTCATCATAAATGCGTATATAAAAATGCGCTGCCTTAAAACTATTCTATTTAATCTAACCCTGCTCACATTTCTTCCCATGGAATTAAAACAATCCAGGGTATAAATCAGCACAAATATAATAAGCGTATATCTGCTTATATTTGTAAGAGCATAGCTCAATTACATCACTCCCTTTTTATAATGTCCCTTCGTTTCATCGGTCCTTAGTTCGAATTTAACTCCGCTTATAGCAGCTTTATAATCACTAAGTACTCTAACAACTTCTTTTTCACTTTCCAAAGCAAAATCTATTCTCACCCCAGCAGCCCTAAGCTCCTTCACAGAGGAATTTAGTTCAGAAATCAGATTACTCTTTTTGCAATTATATATGATATTCGTACAATGCTCACAGTCGCATTTTACAGGCAAAAGTTCGCCCTTTCGATCCTTTAAATAGCTAGTGCTACATTTTTTATCACAGCCAAGAATGTTTTTATGAATACAATTAGCAGTGTACATAAGCGGAAGCTGACCATATATTAAAAACAGCTTATCATCAGAATCTAAATGCTTTATCTCGCCACTAGAAAGCTCCACAGAGGCATTATGCGTTTTTATTCCAATCTCTTCTAGTGCAGCGATAGCCTCATTATTAAATGAATACAGTCTGTAATCTGCTATTACTCGATCCAGCGCTATCTTATTCTCCTTTAAGAAACCTATGCCATCCACACTAGAAACCATATATCTTCCATTAAAGTCCTGTGGTAGCACGATTTTATCAGTTCTAATGATAGGAAACAGCTTAATAATAAGCTCTTTGTCCGTCTTTAGATTTTTATCATATAAGCTAAGCGGAATAATAATATGCTTTACAGCAGCATCCTTTAAAACGACATCTAACTGATGCTTTTCATTTACTGAAACATATAAGTTTTCTATGTCTGTGCTATTTCTATGTCCTAAAATCGGTCTTTTAGTATATGGCACAACCTCTATGCAACGCTCTCCTATTCTATGCGCGCTTAAAGCCTCTGTGCACTCTCTTCTTAGTTTATTTATTATGGATGCAGGAACAAATGCATTCTCTCCTAAATGTATAGAGACATCGCACGCCTCAAAGCCCGACTCACCTAGCTTCAGCAAATGCTTTATCACATCGTCTTTAGAGGTAGCTATCTTTTTAGCTTCTTCTACCGTAGGACCAAAAACGTCTTGAGTAAAATCACCATCTGTCATAGAAAGATATAGTGGCTCACCGACATTTGCTCTAAGAGTTATATCTATAGGAAATCTTTTTCTCAAAGGTTCGACAAATACCTCATCAGATCTTCTGTGTGAAGAATCTCCTGTGGTCATCAAGCCTTTACCATTTCTCTCATCCAGATATAGATCTGTAAAGCCGTCTCTGCTGCCCAGTTCAAGGAGTTCATTTATATCGGCCTTTGAAACACCCTTAAAATCGCCATTTATACACTGGTCAAGATATTTTCTATAAATTCTTACCACTCCAGCAGCATAGGAGGTCTGCTTCATTCGACCCTCTATTTTAAAGGAGTTTACACCAGCCTCTATCATCTGAGGAAGTCTTTCAATAGTACAAAAATCCTTCATAGAAAGCGGATACGGGGCAGCATTTAGCCTTCTTTTATTTTCATCCAATACATCGAATGGAAGCCTGCAGGTTCCAGCACATCGCCCTCTGTTTCCACTTCTTCCACCCATAAAGGATGACATAAGACACTGGCCTGAATAGCACACACAAAGAGCTCCGTGACAAAAGCTCTCTATCTCAAGCTTAGGGCAAGCATCTCGTATCGCTCTTATCTCATTAAGAGATAACTCTCTAGATGTCACTATTCTCTTAGCACCCATAGCCTCCAGCAGCTTAGCTCCATTTACACTAGAAATAGTCATCTGAGTGGATGCATGAAGCTCCACTGAAGGAAAGAATCTCTTTATAAATGAGAATACTCCTAAATCCTGAATAATAAAGCCATCTACACCTGCATTTACATAAAACGAAATATATTCATAAAATGCTTCATCAAGCTCCATATTCTTTAGAAGCGTGTTGACAGTCATAAAAGCCTTTTTGCCATAAAAATGAGCATATTCTATAGCAGCTTTAGCGTCATCCTTTGAAAAATTCTTAGCATAGGCTCTGGCAGAAAACAGCTCTCCTCCAAAGTATACTGCGTCAGCTCCTGCATCTATAACTGCTTTAAAAGTATTTAATTCTCCAGCTGGTGCTAATAGTTCAAGATTCATTTTATCCTCTTTTTACCACAGGGGCAGTATTAAAACAATGAGGACCCTATAGGGTCCTCATTCGAAAATTCTATGATATAGATCCAAGTAATGCGTCCTCTAATGAGGCTTCAAGCTTAGTCTTCTGCAACAGCAGTTCCTTATTCTCAGATGTAAGCTTATCCACCGACTGCTGTAAGCCTTCCATCTTAAGCTTATTCGAAATCAGCTCATGCTTAAGGTCGTAGATTTCTTTATCTCTTGCATCCAAATCAGCCTGAAGCTGCTCCACCTTAGTCTTAGCCTTAAAGTAATCATCTGCTATATTTACTTCTACTAATACTGCCTTAGTAGCAGCAGGCTGAGCTCTAAGCTCTGACATCTGATTAAGCTCATCTATTTTATTATTTATATAAGCAGCTACCTTAGTTAAATAGTCTTCCTCCTCGTAACCTGTAAGAGTGAGGACCTTTCCACCTATAACCACCTTTACACTTTTCTCAGAAACCATACGCGATCCTTTCGTTTAAGTCTTAATCGTAATTATACAAAAAGGAAACTAATTCTGCAAGCCCTCTGGAATGCTAAAGTCAAAATGCTCATAAGCAAGCTTCGTGGCTACCCTACCTTTAGGCGTTCTATTAATGAAACCATTTTTTACCAAATAAGGCTCATAAACCTCTTCGATGGTTCCTCTGTCTTCTCCTAAAGCAGCAGCCAGAGTGTCCAGTCCTACAGGACCACCATCGAACTTTTCTATAATGGTAATTATAACATTTCTATCATTAATATCGAGTCCGTAGGTATCTACCTCTAGTCTGTCCAAGGCTTCCTTTGCAACAGTAAGAGTAATCTCACCGTCATAGGAAACCTCAGCGAAATCTCTAACTCTGCGAAGAAGACGATTCGCCAGACGCGGTGTACCCCTGCTTCTTCTAGCCATCTCAAAGGCTCCAGCCTTATCACAAGGAACACCTAGTCTCTTAGCTGAATTTGTAATAATGATGCTCAGTTCTTCTGGATTATAGAACTCCAAATGATGAATTATTCCAAACCTGTCACGAAGAGGAGCTGACAAAAGACCTGCTCTAGTGGTGGCTCCTACTAAGGTAAAGTGCGGCAAAGGCTGATGAATAGATCTGGCCTGTGGACCCTGACCTATCATTACATCCACCGCGAAATCCTCCATAGCAGGGTACAGAACCTCCTCCACCTGTCTGCTAAGACGATGAATCTCATCTACAAAGAGAACATCTCCATCTCTTAAGCTCATAAGAATGGCTACCATCTCACCAGGTATAGCTATAGCGGGACCTGAAGTAATCTTAACATTAGTTCCCATCTCATGAGCGATAATACCTGCAAGGGTAGTCTTTCCAAGTCCAGGAGGACCATAAAACAGAACATGATCCAGGCTCTCACCACGAGATTTCGCAGCCTCTATATAAATTTTTAAATTATTCTTAGCCTTTTCCTGACCTATATAATCGTCAAAGGTAATAGGTCTTAGCTTAGTATCTGTCACCAGATCCTCTCTAGTAACTTCTGTTGAAATAATTCTATCCATATATTATAAAAATGACATCTGTCTTAATGTATCACTCAATAGCTGTTCTGTGGTGGTAGACTCTGTAATAGTCATCTTATCCAAAGCTTTAGCCGCATCAGATGCCGAATACCCAAGTGATTTAAGTGCTTCCATAACCTCTATTCTAACAGAAGTATTAGCTGAGGCCGCCCCCGCTGCTTTAGCAGTGGTAGGAAGCTCCATCGCACCACTGTAGGCCTCGATAAGATTAATCTTATCCTTAAGCTCTAAGACGATTCTTTCAGCTATCTTTTTACCCACGCCAGGCGCTTTAACTATCTGCTTCGTATCACCGCCAAGAATAGCGAATCTAAGATCAGCTACAGTGAGCGTAGATAGTATAGAAAGTGCAGCCTTAGGACCTACTCCTGTAACTGTAACTAGCATATCAAAGCAGGCTCTTTCGTCCACGGAAGCAAAGCCATACAAATCCATGGAGTCCTCTCTGACTGTCATACGCGTGTACACCTTAGCTTCGCTTCCCATCGCAGGAAGACTGTCATAGGTAGTACCAGATATCCAAAGCATAAAGCCTATACCGTTTACATCGAGCACCAAATGATCTGGATAAGCCTCCTCTACTGTGCCCTTTAAAGTAGCTATCATACTAACTCTCCCATATAATAAAAGCCTTTAGCCTGATTCAGCTTTACCTTAACTATCCTTCCGACTAGCGACTCATCACCCTTTAGATGAACCGTGGTATTATTAGAAAGCTTTCCGGTTACAAGTCCTGCCTCAGACTCATTCACTTCCTCTATTAGGACATCCATAGTCTGACCGATATATTTTCCGACGCGCTCGTTAGCCTTCTCATTCACCTTAGCAAGAAGTCGATCAAATCTGTCCTTAACCGTCGCATCATCCACCTGATTTTCCATGGCAGCAGCCGGTGTACCTGTGCGCTTAGAATAAATAAAAGTAAACGCTGCATCGTAGCCGACGCGCTCCACCATATCCATCGTACCTAAGAAATCTTCCTCAGTCTCACCCGGAAAGCCAACGATAATATCTGTGGTAATAGCTATATCCGGCATAGCCTGTCTAGCCTTTTCTACAATTTTTAAATAAGCCTCTCTGTCATAGTGACGATTCATTTTCTTTAAAATATCATCACTGCCTGACTGAAGTGGCAAATGCAAATGCCTACAAATCTTAGGATTCTTTGCCATAGTCTCGATTAGCTCATCCGACAAATCCTTTGGATGCGAGGTCATAAATCTAACGCGTTCAATCCCATCTACCTTGCACACCTCTTCCAAAAGCTCTGCGAACGAAATACCATTTTCAAGACCCTTGCCATAGGAATTAACATTTTGACCAAGAAGCATGACTTCTACCACACCCTCCTTGGCCAGACGCTCACATTCCATGATAATATCCTTAGGCGCACGACTTCTCTCCCTGCCTCTCACATAAGGAACTATGCAATAGCTGCAGAAGTTATTACAGCCATACATGATATTTACGCCAGACTTAAAGCTGTATTTTCTCTTGGCAGGTAAATCCTCCACGATTCCCTTCGCCTCTTCCCAGACATCTATAATCATGCCAGATTCAGTGTTTAGGGTCGTAAACAAAAGCTCCGCCAGCTTATATACATTATGAGTTCCAAAAATAAGATTTACATAGCGGTAGCTCTTCTTTAGATGCTCTACAGCTGTAGGTTCCTGCATCATACAGCCGCATATTCCCACTATCATGTCCTTATTCTTTTTCTTGTAATTAGCTATGATGCCAAGATGCCCGTATAGCTTATTATTTGCGTTTTCTCTAACTGTGCAGGTGTTAAAAAGAACGAAATCGGCATCCTCTGATTCTATTACCTCATAACCACAGAGTCCTAAAATACCCTCTAATTTTTCAGAATCCTTTGCATTCATCTGACAACCAAAGGTAGATATGTGACAGGTAAGTGGTCTTCCCTTTTCCTTTGCCTTCTCGTCTATGATTTTCTTGCAGGCCTCTATAAAATAGCTCTGTCTATCTGGCTCCATTTCAGGAGCATTTGAGATAATTTCTATATCTGTCATTATCCTCTAACTTGTCCGTTTCCTTTTATTAAATACTTATAACTGGTAATCTCTTTAAGTCCCATAGGACCTCTGGCGTGAAGCTTTTGGGTGCTTATTCCTATCTCAGCTCCAAAGCCAAACTCAAAGCCATCTGTAAATCTAGTACTTACATTGTGATATACACAGGCTGCATCTACATTTGCTAAAAACTTATTAGCATTATCCTCATCCTCTGTCACAATGCACTCAGAATGTCCTGTGTTATATTTATTTATATGCTCTATAGCCTCATCTACACTTGCGACCGTCTTAACAGAAATAATAAGGTCTAAATACTCTGTGCCATAGTCCTCGTCTGTAGCTTCTATAGAACCTGCCATATAGCCTTTAGCCTTTTCATCAGCTCTAACCTCTACAGCCTTAGCCTTAAGAGCTGTATTAAGCCTTGGCAAAAATTCAGCTGCGATATCATTATGAATGCAAAGCGATTCACATGCATTACATACACCTGTGCGTTGGGTCTTAGCATTTATTATAATATTTATAGCTTTTTCAAAGTCCGCTGTCTTATCGACAAATACATGACAGTTTCCAGTACCTGTCTCTATAACTGGAATAGTAGCATTTTCCACCACTGTACGAATAAGTCCGGCAGATCCTCTAGGAATCAAAAGATCTACCACACCATTTAGCTTCATAAGCTCCATCGTACTCTCTCTTGAGGTATCCTCGATAAGTGTACATGCATGCTCATCCACATCATTGGCCTTAAGAACCTCTGAAATAATCTTTACAATAGCCTTATTAGAATTTATAGCATCACTGCCGCCCTTTAAAACTACTGCGCTGCCAGCAAAAAAGCAAAGTGCAAATACATCCGCTGTAACATTAGGTCTGGCCTCGTATATAACTCCGATTACACCCATAGGCACTCTGATCTTAGCTATCGTCATACCATTAGGCTGAGTCCAACTTTCTGTACATTCACCGATAGGATCGCTAAGCTTGGAAACCTGGATAATTCCATCAGCCATTCCCTGAATGCGAGCCTCAGTAAGTGTAAGTCTGTCAATCAAAGACTCCTTCATCCCCTTATCCTTGGCATTCTTAATATCTATCGCATTCGCCTCGATGATATCCTTAGCATTCTCTACAAGAGCCTTTGCTGTATCACTCAGTACCTTTATCTTTTTAGCTGTGCTAAGCGAGCCAAGACTATATTTGCATGACTTCGCTGCATTGCAAAGTTCTAACACATTACTCATTTCTTATTAGCCCTCTTCTTTTCCATCTCAGATTCCAAGCTAACCCTATTACCATTTTCATCTATCACATCCACATTGGAAAGTGCAGCCTTTACAGAAGCCTTCATGGCATCTATATATGCCTTTCTAAGTGCAGCCTGCTCTTCCTTTTCTGCAGCAGTCAAGCCCTCTGGTGTCTTGGACTTATGAGCCAGCTCGTTTATTCTTGCAATATCCTTATCTGTAACCATTATTCCCTCAAACAATCTGTCAAATCAAAGCTTTCATCCTTATGAGAAACAAATACTGTTCCCACCTGCTTATTTTCAAATATTCTATGAAGATTACCTACATCCTCACCATTTGCAATAATCATATCACAGCCGACAGCCCCTGCTATCTTAGCAGCCTTAAGCTTCGTAGCCATACCGCCAGTTCCAACATCCGAGCTGGATTCGCCAGTCGCAAAGCCTAAAATCTGTGGTGTAAGCTCAAGTACAACTGGAATAAGCATAGCATCCGGATTCGTCTTTGGATTTCCAGTATACAGTCCATCTATATCTGAAAGCAGCACTAGACAGTCAGCTCCTACCAAAGAGGCCACGAGTGCAGAAAGTGTATCATTATCACCGAACTGCATCTCATAAGTCGATACTGTATCATTTTCATTTACAACAGGAATCGCACCTAACCTAAAAAGCTCCTCAAAGGTATTCTTCGCATTAGCTCTTGCCTCGTCATCAAGCATGGTCTCCTTAGTCATCAGAACCTGACCCGATGTATGATGATATTCCAAAAACAGCTTCTGATAAATACCCATCAAAGAAGCCTGTCCTATGGATGCACAAGCCTGCTTTACAGCCAGCTCCTTAGGTCTTTCCTTCAGTCCTAAAACTGATCTTCCGACGGCTATCGCACCAGAAGAAACCAGACATACATCCATTCCTTTATTCTTTAAATCACAGAGTTCCCTCACAAGCCTCTCAAGCTTAACATAATCAAGTCCACCACCCTCATGTGTAAGACTAGAGGAACCCACCTTAACTACTATCCTTTTCTTAGCTGAAAAATCCATTTTTCATACCTCTTTTGCTATTGCATAATCCAAAATATTATAACATATAACCAGACACTATACAAGCAAAGTGAGCCACTCCCCGTTTTGTTTTACATTCAGAGTGAAAGCCTTAGATTTTCGTGCAAAGACCCCCTCTCGATTACGCTGGGCGGGCTGCGACTGTCTGAGATTCAACTTCTTTGTGTACAGCATCAATCACAGCGACTCAGCAGATTTCTTGATTTTCGTCAATGCCGTTTGCGACCCTTTATTTACCAGCCTCCTGCGAAACTCGATTCAAGTGCTAAGCGTGTCGAACCTGTAAACAGGCACGACACGCTAAGGACTTGAATCTCAAACAGTCGCAGCCCGGCTGGCGGGGTCGCAAATTGAGGCACTGTACGAAAATCTAAGAAATATGCTGAAATTGTCGCGTAGATTGATACTGTACACTTAGAAGTTGAATCGAGTTTCGCAGGAGCCCAGCAAATAAGAATCGAGAGTGTCTTTGCCGAAAATCTTTGGCTTGAGCGAGTAAAACAGAAACGGGGAGCGGCTCACTTTGCGTGGGTTTGTGATAGATTATTATAAGTAATAATGTTATAATATGTTAATCAAATAATTTTGAAGGAGTGTCGCATGAAATTTATATCATGGAATGTTAATGGACTTCGTGCCGTTTTAGGTAAGAACTTTCTTGAGGATTTTAAGAAGCTAGATGCTGATTTCTTCTGCCTACAGGAAACTAAGCTGTCTGAGGGACAGTTGGATTTAGAGCTTGAAGGCTATAGACAGTACTGGAATTACGCTGAGAAGAAAGGCTATAGCGGAACAGCTATTTTTACTAAGCATGAGCCTATATCTGTAAAATATGATATGGGCATAGAGGAGCACGACCACGAAGGTCGACTTATTACACTTGAATATAGCGATTTCTACTTAGTATGCTGTTATACGCCTAATTCGCAGGATGAACTGAAAAGGCTAGACTATAGAATGAAATGGGAAGATGATTTCAGAGATTATCTAAACACTCTGTCCAAGAGCAAGGGTGTTATTCTTTGTGGTGATTTGAATGTAGCCCATAAAGAGATAGACCTAAAAAACCCTAAAACGAATCATCATAACCCTGGTTTTACAGATGAAGAACGAGGAAAAATGACTGAGCTGTTAAACGATGGCTTTATAGACACCTGGCGCAGCCAGAACCCTGATAAAGCTGAAGTGTATAGCTGGTGGAGCTATCGCTTCCACGCCAGAGAAAAGAACACAGGCTGGCGCATTGACTACTTTATCATTTCTGATAGCTTAAAGGATCGTATGATATCTACGGATATTCATACTGAAGTATATGGCTCTGACCACTGCCCTGTAGAGCTGGTGCTAGAATAAATCATCTTAGCTTTTTTAACAGTTCTTCAAAATAGACAGGTAATGGCGCTTCGACTTCGATATATTCTCCTGATGCAGGGTGAATAAACCCTATAGTCTTAGCATGCAGGGTCTGACCCGAAAGCTTAAAATCGCATTTGCTAGGACCATATACATCGTCACCTAGAAGCGGATGCCCTATAGACGACAAATGTACTCTTATCTGGTGAGTACGTCCCGTGCGCAGCTTAAATCGCATATAGGAATACCCTTTAAAGGACTCTAATACCTCATATTCTGTGATGGCTTCTCTTCCATCGGAAGTGATAGCCATCTTTTTTCTGTCTTTAGGATTACGCCCTATAGGGGCATTTATTATTCCCTTTGATTCCTTAGGCGTACCTATCACTACGCCCTCATAGATACGGTTCACAGAGTGCACCTTTATCTGCGCAGCTATATTATTATGTGCATTATCATTTTTACATACAATGAGAGATCCAGTGGTATTCATATCTATTCTATGAACGATACCTGGCCTTTTAACTCCATTTATACCGCTTAAATCCTTGCAATGAAACATAAGCGCATTCACAAGAGTTCCACTGTAATGCCCTGGTGCTGGATGAACCACCATTCCCTTTGCCTTATTTACTATGATAACATCACTGTCCTCATAAAGAATATCCAAAGGAATATCCTCAGGCATAATATCTGGCTCAGATAAATCATCCATAATGCAGACCACTTCATCGTCTGGCTGCACCTGATATGAGCTTTTAACAGTGATACCATTCACCTTTACGTTATTCGATTTTATAAGCTTTTGGAAGTGCGAGCGAGAAATATCCGGCTCTAAAAGAGCTAAAAACGCATCTATTCGCTTTCCTGCTTCCTCCTCCAAAACCTGATAATAAATATCGTTCAAATCAGTCTACCTTTTTCCAAAACCTTATAAGGCTGCTCATCTCATCAAAGTCCTTTTCTTTATAGACGAAAAGAACTAAAAAAGCCAATACAAAAACACTGCAGGTGACATAGATATCAGCCACATTGAATACAGGAAAATTAATCAGCCTAAAATATATAAAATCTCTAACATATGAAAGAGAAACTCTGTCCAAAAAGTTTCCCACTGCACCAGCTATAAGAAATAACAAACAAGTTCTTATCCCTTTGAACTTGTAGGTTCTAAGCAGGCAAATATATATAAATATTAAGCATGCAGCCACGATAGGGGTAAATATTAAAAAGAATGGTATTTTACCCTGCAGCATACCAAAGGCAGCCCCCTTATTTTCAAGATAAGTAAGCTCAAGTACACCATCTATCAGCTTAAGTGGCGCCTGATCCTTCCAAAGCATAACTGCCAGAACCTTTGTGTATATATCAAACCAGACTAATCCAAAACCTATAACCAAAGAAGCCAGTATTTTTAGTAAAAACCTTATTCTGTTATCCACTACTTTATTACCTCTTCTATCGCGCTTAATAAGTCTTCATCAGAAAAATCTCTATAAATATCAGCATTTCCAATCCTGTTTAGCACTACAAACTTAACCTTTGAGCCAACAGCCTTCTTATCAGATTTAGTAGCCTTTAACACGTCAGCAGAATTAATATCAGATGCTAAAACAGGAAGATTATAAGCCAACAAAAGCTCTTTTATATCATCTATCTCTTCATCAGCGATATATCCAAGCTTCTTCGAAAGCAAAAGTGCTGCCACCATTCCTATAGCGACGCATTGACCGTGGAAAAGTTTAAAATCAGACATTTTTTCTACTGCATGTCCAATAGTATGACCAAAATTTAGATGCGCTCTGATCCCCTGTTCAGTAGGGTCCTCTTCTACCACCATTCGCTTTATCTGACAGCTGCCATATACTATCTCCTCTAGAGCCTCATCATCTTTTGCCAGAATAGCATCTTTATTCTTCTTTAAATAATCCAAATATGCAATATCTTTAATAAGTCCATGCTTTATGACCTCACCCATTCCACAGGCGAACTGTGCATCGTCCAAGGACTTAAGCGTAGTGATATTCATATATACCAGTCGAGGCATATAAAATGCGCCTACCATATTTTTATATGCAAGAAAATCGACTCCCGTCTTTCCACCGATAGAGGAATCTACACAAGAAAGCAGTGTAGTCGGAACCTGAACAAAGTCTATTCCTCTCATATAGGTGCTAGCTGAAAAACCAGTGAGATCACCTACCACACCACCGCCTAGTGCCACCAAAAGATCATTCCTATCAAAGCGATTTAAAACCAGCTGCTCCCAAAGGCTCTGTACCGTCATAATATTCTTAGATGGCTCACCAGCTTCAAAAGCAAATGAGATAACTGTTTCAAACTCCTTAGCCAAAGCAGACTTAACATCCTCTAAATAAAGCTTTTCTACATTAGAATCTGTTACAACACAGACTCTTCCATAGCTCTTAGATGCTGCGGCCTTTATAGAAGCTGCCAATTCACTGAAATCATTTCTAATCTTTATATCATAGCAAGGTTTATTCTGATAATTAACTGTAATATTCTTCATATTATATTCCTCATAATAAAAATAGTCCCCTAAATCTCTAGGGGACCAATAGTTTAGAATCCTGTCTTAATACCAGATACATCGAAGCCATCGATAACACCAGCCAAATCACCAGTAAGCTCTACCTGAGATGGTGTGATGATAAAAATGTAATCCTCTATCTTCTGAAGATTTCCATCTATCGCATAGCATGTACCACAAGTGAAGTCTATAATTCTCTGTGCTACGCTCAAATCCAATCCCTTCATATTCAGAAGAACTGTACGATCAGCAAGCAATGTCTCCGAAATTTCTCTCGCATCTTCAAAGCTGCTAGGCTTAATAACACATACAGCCATATCACGATTATTCGTCTGACGTCTCATACTAGTAACTTTATTAGTCTTACTAAATCCGCCACCTGAGCCTGAACCGCTGCCATTCTTTACAGTAAAATTAGATCTCGCACTTCCTCTGGTAGGCTCTTCATCATAGTCATAGCTTTTAGCTCTAGAGTCTTTAGCAAACTTTCCGAAGATACCAGGCTCATCTTCATAGTCGTCCTCTTCTTCGTAGTCTTCCTCATCATAATATTCATCATCATAGTCATCATTTAAATGAAAACTTCTAAGAACATTACTTAAACCCATTGTATCAGCTCCTATTTATTATAAATTCGATCACCAAATATAGATGTGCCTACACGTATCATAGTGGCTCCTTCTTTGATCGCAACCTCAAAATCGCCACTCATACCCATAGACAATATATTCATGTCTACATTATGAAGCTTTTTCTTTGATATGTCAACAGATATTTCCTTTATTTTGTGAAAAAGTTCTCTATTTTCCTCAGCATCCACTACATATGGGGCGATACACATTAGGCCTCGAATTCTCACGCCTTCTAAGTGAGAAATTTCTTCTACTATATCTAGTGTCTCACTGATATCTATACCTGACTTACTCTCCTCGTTTCCAATATTTATCTCGATTAATATATCTTGTGTTATGCCAGCCTTTAGGGCTTGGTCACTTATCTCCCTTGCAAGCCTTATACTATCCACAGAGTGAATAAGAGAAACACCCTTTCCTACTATATACTTGACCTTATTTCGCTGAAGATGGCCTATCATATGCCATTTTATATCCTTGGGCAACGCTTCTATCTTCTCAGTCAGCTCCTGAACATAGTTTTCTCCAAAATCTACCACTCCATTCGCAAGAAGCTCGCTGATCATCTCCTTAGGTTTTGTCTTGCTGACAGCTATGATAGTAACCTCATCGCGGTTTCTTCCAGCTCTTTCGCAGGCCTGAGCCACCTTATCTTCTATTATTCTATAGTTTTCTATTACACCCATCTTATTTATTAATCAATTCATTCTCTGAAATAATATCACCCTGCAAGGCTATGTGGTCATACATAGCTATTCCATAGCTTGTACCTGTTTTTATGATAGAGTATTCCTCGTTCTGATAGATTATCTCTATCTGCTTAAATACAGCATAGCCCTTATTTACATTATAAACACCCAGCAAAGAATCCTTCTCACTTCCAACATCATATAACGAAGTCGCTGAATTCGAAAAACCCTTAACAAGCTTATTATCACCGGACAACTCCAGCGGATCGATATAATAGTAGCCTTCTGTTTCAAAATAAATAGTAGGACTCACCATATCGATAGAATCTGTCTGATTAGATTTAACCATTACAGCCAATCCACCATATTCATCACTAGAATAGAAATATTCCTTCGGAATAGTATAAAACTCCTTTGAAACTATAGCAGAATTCGGAAGCTTCAGCCCTGTCACACCTGTGTTTAGCACCTTTACCGGAATATTTCTCTGATTAGCATAACGCTCCACACCATCATCTAAGGTCAATAATAAATATGTATGTCCGTCCCTGTCAAATGTAGTGCACTCAGTCCATGTACATGCATCGTCCCCAAGGAATCTAATCTCAACATAGCTATCATCCCTTATTTCATCTGCCAAAGCATTATCGATTTCCATCACAAGCTGCCATTTATCAGAGTTTATCATCTTATAAATCGGCTGTCCTTCAGATACCTGATGCTGATTTTTTAAGCTGTAAGTACCGTTATCTGACCCTAATAGCATAGAAGAATTAAAGGTATCTAGTGTAATATCCTCCATACCATCCACGTTATACACTATTATGCCAGGAGCGGTAGGCTTATATGTGTGAAAGGTTCCGGTGTTCGTAGCCTCTTCTATTTGGGCTGACATGGAATCCATAGCAGCAGCTAAGTATATCTGTGACAAAGAGGCATCAAAATCCGACTTAAACCTATAGATTCCATCGAACTTAGACAAATCCTGACTTCCTGAGTATGACGATACCTCGCACATTAAATCAGAAATAGCATCAGGTGATATATTCTGGTTCTTCAAGCCATCCTTAGAAATATTATTTACAATAGAACCAGATTCATCTATAGCATATAGCTTTGATCTAACCGAAACTCTAGATGCATTAGGTGCCAGATATATAATAGAACCATTCAGTGGTGAAAAAAATACTGTCTCATCTCTAAGTGCAAAGGCATTGAATTCCTTATTCGACGAAATACTGCCCTGAATAACCTCGTAGACTGTAATAGTCTTCTTTGTAAAATAGGCATATACATACTGAAGCATATGTCCAAACAGGGCTAAGACCACCATCAAGGCAAGTATAAAAGATATTCTATTAGCAATTCTTGATTTTTCTTTCATAACCTAAAAAAATGCTCCGAAATTAAGAAGGCAATCCCTTCTCAACCAGTCGGAGCATGCAAAAGCCACTAAAGATTAAAGTGAAACGATAATCTTATCCTTTGCAATATCAGGAAGATTCTTCTCATCCTTAGATACTGACATTACAATCTTAACTGAGAACTTATCAGAGATAACTGAAAGCTTATTAAGTGCACTCTCAATACCTTCGTTAGTATCTATACTAGAGATAGTAAGGAAGCTATCAAGGTAAATCTCCTGAATATCAGAGTTCTGAGAAATAATACCGCAAAGGAAACCTATAAACTCATCTGTGGTCTCTATTGGATAATCACACATATTTATAAGTCTGATCTTAGAATCAAGCTCATACATATGCTTCTGGCTCTTATCTACATATACAATATTACCAACAGAAGTCTTAACTGCACCGTTAACTTTGTCAAGAAGATGCTTGGTTTTACCTTTACCCTTTTCTCCGCAAATTATTTCGATCATAGTGGAAACCTCCCATTTATTAATGTAAATTCATTCTAACACATATTAAAAAAAATCTAAAGTATGAATTAGCAATATTTAATTACCAAATGTCTGCAAAATCTGATTCATATAATAATATAGATTAGAACGTCCGTCAGCGTTATACACTAAGGACATTACATATTCATTTTCAGCATTAGTGGAAAGCTGAACCAGACAGTATCCAGCAGCACCTGTGGTACCTGTCTTTCCACCTATGCCATTAAAGCCAAGCGGCATACTGGTCGAAAGATTTGTATATTTATTTGTGGACTCCCAGTCCACATTTTTAGTCTTTCCAATTTTATCTAAATAGCTGGCAGAATACTTATTCGCACTCAAATACTTTACAAAATCCGGATTCTTAACTGCATAATTCATTATAAGATACATGTCATACACTGAGGTATAATGATTTTCATCATGTAATCCATTTGGGTTTACAAAATGTGTGGAGGTACATCCCAAGGATGTCACAAAATCATTCATTTTCTGAATAAAAGCCTCCTCTGTTCCACCTATACCCTCAGCTATAACTACTGCCGCATCATTTCCACTTCTAAGCATCAGTCCATATAAAAGATCATTCAGCGAAATGGTGTCACCTTCTTTTAGTTTTATAACTGAAGAATCCGACTCCTGATCCACTGCGTGAGCTGACGCAGTAAACATAGCATCAAAATTTCCATACTCGCACGCCAAAATGCATGTCACTATTTTAGTGGTGCTGGCTGGATAAATCTTGTCATATATATTCTGTGCAAAAACCACTTCATTTTTGCTAAGGTTAAAGCAGCCTGAAGCCTGTGCAATATAAGCATCCACCGAAGCTGTTCCTATATCTGCAAACTCCGCTACACAAATATCTTTTGCAAAGAATGGCGTGTCTCCTGCTGAATAAATACTCGAACTGTTTAAGATTCCATAGGCTCTAGAGGTGGTATATACCTCGTAGGTAGCTAGCTCTGAATTATCACTGCAGCCTGAAAAAGATAATGCTAATATCAATATTAAAATCAATGAAATATATTTATTTGTACATTTCACGCCACTCAAGATCTCCTCGGTCTAATGATTTAATTAAAAGCTCAGCTGTCGCAAGATTAGTCGCAAGCGGAATATTATTCGCATCACATATTTTGACAATAGTATTAACATCCGGCTCATGGCTCTTTACAGTAAGCGGGTCACGCAAAAAGATAACCAGATCTATATCATCCTGCTCTATCTGTGCACCAAGCTGCTGGGTTCCACCTAAGTGTCCAGCCAGATATTTATGGACTACCATTCCGGTAGCCTCCTCCACAAGCCTTCCTGTGGTACCTGTTGCAAATATATTATTCTTGCTTAATATACCGCGATAGGCTATACAAAAATTCTGCATCAATTTTTTCTTTGAATCATGCGCAACTAAACCTATATTCATGAAAACTTCCTCCCGACTAGCTTAGCTTGAAGTCCTACGTTAAGTGTAATTCCTACGCCTAAATAAATCGTTATCAGTGATGTAAGTCCTGAGCTTACAAACGGCAAAGGAATACCTGTGTTTGGCATTAAACCTGTTACTACACACATATTTACAAAGCTTTGAAAACCTATTAGTGCAGCCATTCCAGTGCAAATGTATTTTCCGCCTAAATCAGAAGCTCTGTATGCCATATATAGACAAAGAACTACGATAAGCAATATCAAAAAAATAATGAGAACCGAGCCCAAAAATCCAAGCTCCTCTCCAGCGACAGCAAAGATAAAATCCGTATTACTCTCAGAAATATAGTTACCATTTTTTACGGACTGAAAGGAATCATTGTAAAGTCCCTTTCCTGAAAAGCCTCCGCTGCCCACAGCCATTATAGAGTTCTGCTGCTGGTATGAGCTGGCTGGATATTTATCCGGATGAAGCCAAGCCAGAATTCTAAGTCCAGCATACTCATCCAAAATCGTCTGACCAGGCTGAGATACCTTTCTAATAAATATAACCACAGCCGGTATGGCAGTTATAAGCACAGGAAATATTATCTTATAGGTCAGTCCTGCCATATATGCAAGACTAGCCATTATTAAAAACGTAACTATGGTAGTACTAAGGTCTGGCTCCTCCTCTATCAAAAATAGAGGCACAGCACACAATACCGCAAAAATCGCTAAATTCTTAATATTATTTATCTCACCCTCCAGCTTCATAAGGTACCATGAGAAAAATAAAATTAAAAGAATTTTAGCAAGCTCCGAAGGCTGGAATCGAATACCGCCTTCACCTGAGGATAGCCTAATCCATCTGGTCGCACCCGCTACCTTGTAGCCCTTAAACAATACGAATACAAGCATTCCATTTGCAAAAATGTATATTGGCCAGGCGAATTTAAAATATATATGATAGTCAAACAGCATAGCCAATATCATAACTATGGTTCCAAGAATCATACCCATAATCTGCTTCGACTGGTTCGCACTATCTGCACTGCCTATTATCAGAATCCCAACGATGGTAAGTGCAAATACCGCCAATATAAGCGCAATATTTAAGTTTTTTAAATGATATTTTCTAAACATCTTTTCTTGTACGAAGTAAGCCGCTTGAAAGTGGCTCGGCTATCAATCTTCCACCATAGGTCGTAACAGCAAAGGCCTCGGCATAATCTCTTCCACGTCTTTTACTCCACTTCTCCGATATATAAGGAGCACCTATTACTCCTCCGATAGAAAGTCTCGTAGAATTAAGATTATTAGCTACTATAAAGCAGCCGCTATTATCAGGTGCGCCAGCTATCACAGTTCCGTCCAGCTGTCCCATGACTATTACATTTCCTCTGGCTTTTACAACAGCATGACTCTTTACATCACCCAAAATAATGATAGATGAATCTGATAATATCTGCTCTTCGCCAGTTATGCTTCTTTTTACAATCTTGGCATTATCTAATGAATTATCAGTATAAAACTTGTCTACCTTTCCAAGTGTTCTTACATCGCGAAGCTCATTATTCTCCTGAATCAATGTGACTGTGATATCTGAATTTAGTTCTATGGCCTCTACTATTACAGCTGCCTCCTCTGGATTCACCTCGCGTCCGACAGTTTCCAGCACAAACTCGCTCTCTCCAAAGAATGTTCTGGATGCGGCAAACTTTGCGCAAATGTCGCGCACAAGGTCCTCAAAAGGGATATCTGGATCTAAGTGAAGTGATAAGCTGTGTGTATTACTTTTTATGATTACAGATTCTTTCATATTATTCCTAGTCTGTTACAGCATTTGTCGTAGTAACATTCGTTGCCTGACCATTAAGCAGTCCCTCAGCAGAATCCACAGCAAATATGTAACTATATATATTTCTGGATACCTCAGCAGCATTTCTGGAGGTATATCCGTAGGTTATTCGAGTAGCCATCGCCACCTTAGGGTTATCATAAGGTGCATATGAGATAAAAAGTGCATGGTTAGGTCTGGTCTGAACCTGCTGCGCTGTACCAGTTTTACCAGCCAATGCTAAATCAAAATCCTTGAAAACAGAGGATGAGGTAACCACTCCACGCATACCCTCATGAATGGTGTCCCACTGTCCCTTGGACAGACAATCTATGCTATTTCTAATGGTAGGCGAAAATTTTTCTATAACATTCTGGTCTCTATCCTTGACAGAATCAAGAAGGGTCAGATTATATACTGTTCCATTGTTGGCAACAGCTGCAGCATATCTGGCTAATGAAATAGTGGTAAAGTCATTGTCCGACTGACCTATGGCTGCCATGACAGGATACTCAGTCGCTATATGCGGTGTGTTCTCCTCTATCTCTATACCAGTCTTTTCATCCAGACCAAAGTATGAGGCATAGAGCCTAATTTTATCTATACCATTCGCATCCACATAGTTCGTCTCTCCGCCAGCCAGACGATATCCCACCTCATAGAAGAAATAGTTACAAGAAACTGTAATCGCCTCCTGAACGCCTATAGGACCATGAGATGATGGATATGACCAGCATCTAGGCTTATTAGAAACCTTGTCAAAAAGTCCCTTGGCATCTATTATACTACTCGTTGTGATAGCATTTTCTGCTAGACCAGCGGTAGCAGATACTATCTTAAAGGTCGAACCAGGTGCGGTACGCTCCTGTGTCGCATTATTATAAAGTGGATTCGATGCACAGTTTATAAGATAAGACCAGTATGCAGCATCCATGGTATTGGCCAGTCTGTTATTGTCATAGCCTGGGTAAGAAACTAATGCCAGAAGCTCTCCTGTATTAGGATCTACTACCACCGTGGATGCTGAGCATGGATCCAGAGCCAGCTGACCTGGAGTAAGCTCCAAGCTCTTAATCTTTGATCTTATAAAATCATAAGGACTGGTGGTACCGTTTGCCAGGCCATCATATTGATTCTCATCGAACCTAATAATATCCTGCTCAAACAGAATCATACAAAGCTCTCTGCCTGTTATCTCATCATTTAATATAAGATTTTTATACAAAAGCTTACCAAAGCCTGTGTCTGCCTTCAGCTTTTCCACGATATAATCAAGCAAATCTCCATAGAGCTCGGATGATGATGCATATTTATTACCCGAATCATAGGTAGAAACATCTATCCAGTTTTGTTCTATGGCATAGGTAAGGTATTCATTTACGGATAGCTCCTGATTTTGCCATGCTATCTGCTTCGCATCCTTGCTGTCTATGGCATCAGCATTAAATACGCCTTTTCGCTTTATCATCTGAACTATATAGGTCGCATAATTCTGATATTCATCAGGTAAATCCTTATAGACTATAGTATTATTTACACCTAAATATTCTCTTATCGTCGACAGGGCACTATTTTGCTTAGCTTCAAATTTCCTTGCAACTGCCAGCTCTGTGTCAGTAGCTTCATTCTCATAGAACTGCGCTGTATCTATTATGGAATTATTTATAAGCGAATAGTACACACTGTAGATAGGTATCAGAACATCAGCAGATTTCGAGCTGTTTTCTACCTTTGAGTTAGTAATCTTCGAGTAAATAATACCAGCCAGCTCCTGCTCCAAAAGCTTATATACCGCCTTCTGCAGATCGACATCTATAGCCAGATAAACATCATATCCACTCTTGGCATCTTCTTTTTCACCGCGCGCTAAAATAGTACCTACATTGTCTACGAATAAGGTTTCCTTACCCTTTTTACCAGATAAAACCTCATTCATATTTTTCTCTATTCCAGCTTTTCCTACCACATCATTCGGTTCTACCGTAGGATCAGTCTCTGTCGCAGCAGCAAATTCTTCCGTAGAAATCTTACCTGTGTAACCTATTATATGAGCCACATACTCTGAGTCATTATAGCGCCTCATGGACTGCTCAACCACGGCCACTCCAGGAAGCTCATTTATATTTTCCTTAACAAATGCCACCGTACGCTGCGACACATCCTCGGCTATGGTAGTACTGATGTACTTTTTATAGCTGTTTTGGGCCATAGCATAACGAATAACTGCTATCTCATAGCGAAGCTTTTCTGTATATTCAGGATTAATATTATATTTTTTATTTATAAGATAATCTATTATCTGGTCTGCGGTAGCAGAGCTTTCATCCAAGCCAAGCTTTTCGTTATATGCTAAATCTGCCGGATTATTATGACCGAAAATATCTGCCCTAAATCTGTTGAGCGTGCTTCCTGAAACATTAAATTCATACGCTCCAGTGTAGCTTAGTGATATAGGAAAGGTATTATTAATGGCATCTCCACGACTTTCTATTCCATGAATAAGCTTATAAATCAATGCGTTTAGCTTCTCACCCTTAAGATTACTCTGGTCGTCTAAGGTTATGGTATAAACTAATTCATTATATGCCAAAAGCTTACCATTTCTATCATATATATTTCCACGCGTAGGCGTGATGGTCTCGGTTTTTTCAAGCTTTAAGTTATAGTTATTCTGGTAATCCTCGCCATGTATGAGCTGAAGATTAAATAATCGCAAAATAACAATCAAGAAGAAAAAGCCGAACAAAACAGCAAGAATCTTTACTCTTTGGGATAAAAGCTCATCTATATAGCTTTTAATCTGTCCTAACATTTACTGAATACCTCTTCTTGTAAACGATTCATCTATCATCTGAAACAGCTTTAAAATTAAATAGTAAAATACTATACTCACAAGTGCAG